>SKRJ01000455.1 GCA_007118555.1 Anaerolineae bacterium
GATCCTGATAGGCCAGGAAGGGCTCGACGCCGTCCGAGCCCAGGTACGGGTTGATGGTCACCGCGTCGACGCCAAGCTCGTCGAACACGGCTCGGGCATAGGCGGCTGCCGTCGAGGCAATGTCGTTGCGCTTGGCGTCCAGCAGCACGGGGATGTCGTCCGGGATGGCCACCAGCGTCTCGCGCAGGGCATCCCAGCCCGGCTGGCCAAGAGCCTCGTAAAAGGCAATGTTGGGCTTGAAAACGGCGGCGTACGGCGCCGTCTGCTCGACAATGTCACACATGAAATGGCCCACCGAGCGGTAACGCGCCGGCAGCCGGTCCGGGTGCGGGTCCAACCCCACACATAGCAGGCTATCCCGTTGCGCGATGCTCTCCTCCAACTTGGCCCAAAATCCCATGCGCCCTCCCTCTGCTCTAGACTTTGCCCAATACAGCGGCCAGCAGCGCCATACGGATGTACATGCCGTTCTCCATCTGCCGGAAATAGGCCGCGCGCGGATCGTTGTCGACGTCATAGTGAATCTCACCCACCCTCGGCAGGGGATGCATGAGCGCCATCCGTTCCTTGGCCTGCGTCATCGTCTCGGGCGTCACCACGTAATAGTCCTTGACCTGCTCATACTCGGCCAGGTCCTCAAAACGCTCCTTTTGCACCCGGGTGACATACACCACATCGGCGTCGGCGATGACCTCCTCCAGCTTGTCGGTCTCGTGCACAGGCCGCTCCGCCTCGTCCAACTCTTCCTTGATGTATTGCGGCAGGCGCAGGATCTCGGGGGCCACGAACGAGAGCTCGGTGTCATAGAGCTTGAGCAGGCGCGCCAGCGAGTGCACGGTGCGGCCGTATTTCAGGTCGCCGACCATGGCCACATGCAGGCCATCGAGGGCGCCAAGCTCGCTATAGATGGTGTAGAGATCCAGCAGCCCCTGGGTGGGGTGCTCGCCGGTGCCATCGCCCGCGCTGATGACGGGCTTGCTGGCATAGCGCGCCGCCATCGCCGAAGCGCCCACCTCGGGGTGCCGCAGGACGATCACGTCGGCATAGCACTCGAGGGTGCGGATGGTGTCGGGCAGCGACTCGCCCTTGCTCACCGACGAGTATTGCACGCCGTGGATGGGGATCACCGAGCCGCCCAGCCGCTCCATGGCCGCGATGAACGAGGACGAGGTGCGGGTGCTGGGCTCGTAAAAGAGATTGGCCAGGATATGGCCCTTGAGCAGGTCGGTGGCCCCCACGCGCCGCACGAGGCCGCGCATCTCGTCGGCCACCTTGAAGATATAGCTGAGATCGGGGCGCGAGAACTGGTTTACCGAGACGACATCGCGACCATAGAAGCTGTGCTCCCGATTGGGCGCCAGCCCAACGATCTTTTGGGTTCCGTTATTGTCTGCCATACTTCTCCTTGCGTCGTGCGCATCGCTATGACACAGCGCAAACCTTATCGACCTATCCGCGATCCCTGTCCGCAACGCGCTCCAGCGGTCTCCCAGAGCCCGGCGCTGCCAGCAGCTTGCCCTCTTGCCACACGACCTGCCCGCGCAGTGTCACCTTCGCGACCCGGCCCAGGGCCGGCAGCCCCGCAAAGGGCGACCAGCCGCAGCGTGTGTGGTACCCTTCGAGCGGCAGCCGATAGCGCCCCTGCGAGAGATCGATGACCACCTCACTCTCGGGCGCGGCCAGCCCGTACACCTCAAGAGGACGCGTGTACACCAAAGCCATCATCCGCTCGTGGGTCAGGCGTCCGTCGTCGACGGCGGCCAACAGGAGAGGCAGCGTGGTTTCGAGTCCGGGCACGCCCGGCGGCGGCTCGGCCGAGGCCTTTTCGGCGCGGGTGTGGGGCGCGTGATCGGTGGCGATCAGGTCGACCAAGTCGAGCCGCTCCCAGAAGAGCTCGAGGTCTGCTGGCGACACCAGAGGCGGCTTCATCTGCGCCAGAGAGCCCAGGCGCGCCACGGCCTCGTCAGAGAGGAACAGGTGGTGTGGCGTCACCTCGCAGGTGACATGCACACCCGCCTGCCGCGCGGCATCGATGACCAGGAGCTCGTCCGGGTGTGGCACGTGGCAGATGTGGACATGTTGCCCATAGCGGCGGGCCAGGTCCAGCGAGATGCGGATCGACTCGCTCTCGGCGTGCACCGCGATGGGGCCCGGCCCCGGCCAGGCCTCGAACGTCTCGGCCAGGGAGCGGGGCTCGCGGTTGCGCAGATCGCCAAAGGTCTCGTCCAGATAGAGCTTGAGTCCCACGGCCTGGGGGGCCATGGCGAGCACCTGCTCCAGATGTGAGCCGTCCGAGCCAGCAAAAAGGCCGTAGTCGGCTACGGCCTTGGTGGCAAAGAGCGCCTGTTTGGCGGCGAACCGCTCGGTTCGCGTGATGGGTGGCGCGTTGTTGGGCATATCCAACACCCCTACCGCGCCGCCGGCCAGAGCGGCCGCGGTTCCAGAGAAGGCATCCTCTTTGTGGGTAGCGCCGGGCTCGCGCAGGTGGACATGGGCGTCGATCATGCCGGGAATTACGAGATCATGCATGGGACCAATACCTCAACGAGGAATGAAACGGCGCGTGTCTAGTCGCTGTGCCAGGGTTGTGTCTGGTGCCCATCCCTGTGATTATAGCACGCACCGATTCAGCTGCCAACTTGGCCCCCAACCCGACACAAGCATGTCTTTGACAGCAAATCGGCCGCCCTCACCGTATCAGATGCAGGGCAAAGCAGAGCAATATTGTCTGCTATTTGCCTCTAGAGCTTTGTGGGTGTACACTTCATATGTCAACTTGCCATTGGGAGGCCACATGCCACTAGCATTCCGTGCACCCTATGTACTGGGCGGTTTGTTGTTAATGATCGTGTTGCTGGCCGCCTGTGCGCGGCGTGATGTACAAGGAGAACCGTTCGCGATGAATGAGCATCTTGTTCCGCCTATCGATCAAGAGGTTCCGGAGCAGTTCGAGACCGCTACATTTGCTTTGGGTTGATTCTGGGGCCCCGATGCCCAGTTCGGGCATCTTGACGGCGTCATCCGCACCCGCGTGGGCTATGCGGGCGGCACCAAGCCAAACCCTACCTACTTTAGCATCGGCGATCACACGGAGGCCTTCCAGGTCGACTATGATCCTGAGCGCATCAGCTATGAGGAGTTGGTCGAGCTCTTTTGGAAGAGCCACCGCCCTTCTGACCAGTCGTTCTCGACCCAGTATCAGACCGTGCTCTTTTACGCCAACGCCGAGCAGGAGCGCACCGCCATCGCGTCACGCGATCGTGTCGCCGAGGGTGGTGGCCGCGTACTGACCCGCGTAGAGCCGCTGAGGAGCTTTTATCAGGCCGAGGACTATCATCAAAAGTACTATCTGCGGTCCAACCCTCGCCTGCGCGACTATTACACGAGCATCTATACCGATGCAGACGACCTGATGAACTCGACGGCGGTAGCGCGTGTCAACGGCTATCTGGCCGGCTACGGCACCCGTCGCGAGCTCGAGGCCGAGGCCGAACGGCTTGGGCTGACGCAGGCGGTCCTGGATCAACTGCTCGAGCGCGTCAGAGAACGTCGCTGACGCGCTCGAAACCGCCTCGAGGGCCCTTGGGTGCGCTCAAGGGTCCTCTGCTAATACCGTTCGGCGCACGTTGACGAACCACGGGAAAGAGCTATACTAGGGGACAGGGGTCGAGAGCCCTGCGCTGTGGTATTGTCCCGTCGTTGCGATCATCACCACCAAGGCGAGCTGCGATCTATATGACTCTATTTTCCCTGTTGCGCTATGCATTCCGCCGCCTCTACAGTCGTGCTTTTCTCAACGTCCTCATCCTCCTCTCGATGGCCATTACCGTCGCGATCATGGTGGCGGTGCCGGTCTTTTCCGAGGGCGTGAGCCGACTCATTCTGCGTGAAGAGTTGAGCGTCCGCACCCAGGCCGCCAATCGTCCGCCCTTTTCGGTGCGCTACTATGGGCTCCCCAAAGGGCGCCAGCCCATGAGCCTGGAGGACGGCGAATACATCCACAACTGGCTAGGTGACACGTTGCGTTCCGAAGTAGGGTTGCCCGTGATCGGCACCTATGCCCAGTACCAGAGCCCACCGCTGCGGCTTCGGGTGCCCGGCCAGGTCTATACCGTCCAGGACCCCGATCTCGCCAGCATCCGCGTGGGCATTGTCCACGAGATCGATCAGCACATTACGGTGACCCATGGCGAGGCCTTTGGGCAGGTGGATGATCCCAACGTGCTGAACGTGTGGGTGGTCCGGCAGATGGCCGATCGCCTGGCGCTGCAGGTGGGCGAGACGCTGGACATGGCCTACTTTTTCCGGGCGGGCACCGAGCCGACGACACTCCGCATTGCCGGCTTTTGGGAGGCCACCGATCCCTCGGACACTTATTGGTATTGGGAGCCAGCGCGTCTGTTCCAGGATGTGGTGCTGACCACCCCAGAGCAGTATCAGGCTCACATTGCGCCCATGACGCCCGAGGGCTTTGGCTTTGCCTTTTGGTATTACATCCTTGATGACGCCCGCATGAGCCTGGACGATGTACCACAGTACATCAGCGCCCTCGAGATCATCGAGCGCGAAGTGGGGCGGCGCGTGCCCGATGGCTCCATGGACTATGCGCCGAGCGCCGAGTTAATTCGTGCCCAGGCCCGCAAGACCACGCTATCGGACATCCTGCTCACCTTTGCCCTCCCTCTGATGGGCATCCTGGCCTCGTTCATTGCGTCGGTGTCCTTTGTCACGGCGCGCTTTCAGATTCGCGAGACCGCCATCGTGCGCAGTCGTGGCACCAGCCGGTCCCAGTTGGTGATGCTCTCCTTCCTGGAGACGTTGCTCGTCCTGGCCATAGCGACGCCCATCGGCATCATCGGCGGGCTGGCTTTGGCGCGCCTCATGGGCTACTCGTTTGGGTTCCTGCAGTTTACAGTGCGCGAGCCCCTGCAGATCAATGTGATCGCGGCGAACAGGCAGTTGGTGCTCATCGCGCTGGCCGTGGGCATGATGGCGCGCCTGCTTCCCACCTGGCTGGCCTCGCGCTTTAGCATCGTGACCTATGAGCGAGACCGCGCCCGGGGCATCGCCAGCGGCAGCATCCTGCGCTTTTTGCTGATGGCCTTTTTGGGAGCTGTCACCTACTATGCCTACTACCAACTGGCCCAAGGCGGCCCACTGGGCCTCATGGGCATGCGCACCGGCACCGAGGGGAGCCGCGACCCGCTGCTGCTCCTGGCGCCCACCCTGTTCCTCTTTACCGCAAGTCTGATCGCTGCCGAGCTTTTCCTGCTCCTCATTCGGCCCTTGGCCCTGATCGCCCGCTTCCTGCCGTCTCCTTCGACCTATTTCGGCTGGACGAGCCTGGTCCGTGAGGGCCAACAGTACCGCATCCCCGTGTTCCTGCTCGTCCTGTGCCTCAACCTGGGCATCTTTTACGCCTCTCTGGCCAGGAGCGCCGATATCTGGCTAGTGGATCGTCTTCGCTATCGTGTGGGCGCGGACCTGTCCTTTGAGCATATTTCCCAGGCGGACGCAGGAGGCGCAGGCGTCTGGTCCTCTGCCTGGACTCTGCCCGCCTCAACGTACGAGGCGGTGCCCGGCGTCGACCGCGCGGTCCGTTTCGGCCGCTTTAGCAGCAGCATGCCCCTGACCCGCGACCTGCCCGAGGTCAACCTGGTGCTCATCGATCGGCTCGAGTTCCCGAACGCCGTCTACTGGCGCCCAGACTTTGCGCCTGTACCCCTTGGGGAGCTCATGAACCGGCTGGGGGGCACGCCCAACGGCATCCTGATTCCCACCAGCCTGGCGAGGCAGCTCCCGGCTGGCATGGAAGAGGAGATCACGCTGGATGTATCCATCAGCGAGACCATCTATCGCTTTACCTTCCCCATTGTGGGGTACTTTGACTATTTCCCAACCATGAACCCGGGCAATCCGCTGTACCTGGTCGGAAACATGGACTATATCCAACGCGAGATCGGCGGCAGCTTTCCGCACAGCATCTGGATGCGCCTGGAGCCGGGTGCCGACCCACGCGTCGTGCTCGACCGCATCGAGGCGACGCAGGTGACCCCTTCGCGCCCGCAGAATCTGAATGCCCTCATCGCGCAGGACCAGCAGAACCTCGAGCGCATCGGCATCTTTGGCCTCCTCACCGTCTGCTTTTTGACAGGCGTTCTGCTCTCCGGCGCCGAGTTGCTCATCTATAGCTTTGCCAACCTGACGGGTCGTACGACACGCTTTGCCATGCTCAGGGCCATTGGAATGCACAGTCGCGAGATCATTGGCATCGTGGCCAGCGAGTACATGCTGGTGCTCACCTATGGCGTGGTGGCCGGCATAGCGTTGGGCGTGGTCAGCTCGCAACTGTATGTGCCCTATTTCCCATTAACACAGAACCCCATCCAACAGATCCCTCCTTTCCTACCCATTGTGGATTGGAACAGCGCGGGATGGATGGCCGCCAGTGTCACGATTGCCCTTGTAGTGATCGGTGGAACCATTCTGGTGCGCGTCGTACAGCAGCAGCTCTTCCAGGTGCTTCGGATGGGCAATCAGGAGTAACACCGTCGATCACGGACAGCCAGCTCGGACGTCTGCAACGGCAGCCGCCCCCACAGTGGGACGGCTGCCGTTACTTCTAAGGCGATGGCCGAGTCGCAGTAACGGCAAAGGCAGTAGCTGGACTCGTCGGCACTCGGGGCCAAGTGCGCCTGCATTCGCCTGGCTTTGCCCATACCAGCCAATGCGCGTAGCGGTCTCGTACTGTCCTGTAGGGCGCGAACTATGCACACATGCATTTGTGTGTGCCCAGCGGGTCCAAGGGGCATACTGTCAGCGCGTTTTTCTTGACTTTGACACCGACTTTTACCGCCGTGAATGCTGTTGTTCTGAGCCTGCTGTTCTGAGCCTTGACACGGTCTTGTCGTTATGTTATCATAATAATGTAGGTACACGGTGACGGGCGCGTAGTTTGCAGAGCCCGCTCTGGTACAGGGCCAAGAGCCTCCGGAGAATCAGAGCCGTGTCCTTGCGGAAGCGACAGACCGGGCGAGACACGATGCCGTGTAGCGCATCTCTCGTCAGGAAGAGAGACGTATGCACTGATCAATGAGGCCGAACTCGAGCGGAGAAGGGTGTTAGCACCGTCACCACGATCGTGGGATACGCTACCTACTTGTGCTCCGCCTTTGCTGGCCAGAACCTGTCATCCCCTCATAGTTGCCAAGTCAGCGGCCAGAGCCTCAAAGCGCGCGAAAGTGATCCAAGAGGTCACATCTCCACAGGGTGACAACACCCCCTAGCCCTCCGGGCAGATATCTCCTCCGCTCTTGCCATGAGCCGCCTTTGGCTCACAGGCCATCATCCGCCTCATTGCGATACGTGTCGTTTCCACGACAACAAGCATTATGGATGAGAATCCCGGCGAGTGCGCCTTGTGCAATATCCATCTAAAAGACATGGGATCTCACGAGCCACCGAGAGGCATGTACCAAGAGTCTCTTGCCAGGATCGCCAAGAGGCCGTTCGCTTGGGAAGCTCACGATGGGAGAGAGATTCATGAAAGGCTATATCGCACGCAGATTCGTCTATATGGTGATACTGTTGATACTCAGTTCGATGGTGTCGTTTCTTGTCATCACACTGCCGCCGGGCGACTATTTGACGTCCTATATCCACAGCCTGCAGGCGCAGGGACAGGACGTTGGCCTGGATGAGGAGATGGCGCTGCGTCGCCAGTTTGGCCTTGACCAGCCCTACCACATCCAGTACTTTCGCTGGGCTTCGCGCATGTTGCGCGGGGACCTGGGCCGCTCCTTCGAGTTCAATCAGCCCGTATGGGATGTAATTCAACCACGCCTCGGCATGACCATCCTGGTGGCAGCCGTATCACTGATCTTTACCTATGCGATGGCCATCCCCATTGGGATCTACTCGGCCGTCCGACAATATTCGATCGGAGATTA
>SKRJ01000379.1 GCA_007118555.1 Anaerolineae bacterium
GATAGCCAGCAGCAGCAGGACGCGGACGGTGCGGTTGCGCGTCATCGGCGGCTCCCCCAGAGGCGCAGGCCCACCGCGACGGCGACGCCCACCAGGCCGGCCACAGCCAGCGGGACGCCCAACGTCCAGCGGGTCTGCCGCCACACGACGACGCCATCCAGATCGAACGCGCCGCCCACGACGAAAATGTGCACCTCATGGGGGCGGTCCTGCAGGTTGCGGGCCACGCGCAGGGCGGGCGCGCCGTTGCCGGGGGCGACGGTATGCGCCAGACCCCGGACGGGTCGCCCATCCAGGTACACGACGATGGCGTCGGCCTGCGTCGGGTCCATGACCACCAGATCCAACCCCGTGCCCACGAACTGGAACGTCAGCTCGGCGCCCGGCAGCCCCTGCCGGTAGGAGCCCAGGGTGGCGGCGTCATCGGCGATCTCGAGCCAGTCGCCCCGGTATTGCAGCGCCCAGTGGTCGGGCTGGTGATAGCCCATGTGCACGGTGGGGGGCTGCTGGGTCAGGTTGCGCATGGCGTCGAACACGGGCAGCGGCTCGAAATCGGGCTCGAACATCCGAAAGTAGTACCAGGCCTGCCCGATCTCGGCGTCGGAAGGCCGCCGCAAGAACCAATAGTTCATGACCCCCATCCAGGGCCACTCGCGGGCGGCGCGTTCATAGGCCTGTACCGCATAGCGGGCCTGCTGCTCGGGGGTGACGCGTCCATAGTAGGCGGTCCCCTCGAAATCGGCGGGCAGGGCGTTCCAGCCCACCTCGGTGGCCCAGATCGGCTTGTCGGCGTCACCGTAACGGACCATGATCTCGCGCAGGAGCTGGGCCCGGGCGAAATTGGTGCGCTCGGCGCCCAGGCGGCGGTCCAGCGGCCCCGTCCAGAGGCCATAGACCATGGCGCCCATGGCGTCAAAGTGCCCCTGGGCCCCGGCCTCGTACATCCGCTCCAGGTAGACCAGATCGTTGAGGTTGCGAGGGCCCATCTCGATGGTCTGGGCCAGGCCCGCCGCCAGCACCACGGCATCGGGGTCGGCCTCCTTGGCGCGGCGGTAGGCGATCTGCAGCAGCTCCACATAGGCCTCGGGGTCCACCGTCTGATCGCCCCACTCGGGATAGATGTTGGGCTCGTTCCAGATCTGGTAATAGCGGATGCGCCCGCGATAGCGGTCCACCACGGCATATACGAAATCGCCAAAATCCTCGAAATCGTCGGGCGGCCCCAGCGACCAGCCCTCGGCGTCGCCCACCTCCCGCGACCAGGCGGGTGGGTTGTCCAGCCGGGCGATGATCTCGATGCCGTGGGCCTCGGCCATGTCCACGATCCGATCGTATTTGTCCCAGGCGCTCTGGTCCCACTGGTGGTCCCAAAAGTCGCCCTTGCCCGAGATCTCGATGTCCTCCCAGGGGAATTGCTGGCGGATCCAGCCAAACCCCGCCTCGGCGATGAGCTGAAAGGAGCGCTCGAGCTTTTCGACCTCGACCTCTTGCTCGAGAAAGGTATTGACGCCATAGGGGGGCAGGCCCGTGTGGCGGATGGGGACCATGGGGGCCGTGTCAGGCGCGGGCTGGAGCTGGAGCAGGAGCCAGCTTCCCATGCCCCGCACCTGATGCCAGGGGTCTTCCTCGCCCGTCACCGAGGCCATGGTCGCCGAGATGCGGTCCTGTTCGACCCAGCCCAGCAGGGCGACCAACGCCACGAGCGCCAGGCCCGTCAGGGCGAGGCGTCGCAGGGTATGGGTGCGGTCAGGTGCATGGGGCATCCGTCGGGTGCTCCTTGGTACAGGCGGGCGCGGGGCCCGCCCTTCTGACTAGGACGGGAGGCGTCGACGCGTGGTGCGCTTGGGGCGCTTGGCCTCGCGCGGCGTGCCGCGGTAGGGCGGGGCGTCGATATCGATAATCTGGCACACGTCGCTATCCATCAGGCGGCTCTTGAGCCGTTGGTCCATCTCTTCCCATCCCTCGTCGGACACGGTGAGGATGGTCGTCAGGCGGCTGACATAACGGTGGTTCAGGATCTGGAACAGCTTTTCCTGGGCCCAGGGCGTTGCATTCTGGGCGCCCAGATCGTCCAGCACCAGCAGCCGCGCCCGGCGCACCTCGTTGAACCGCTGATCGTACGAGATGGGGCTGTTGGGCTGGTAGGTGGCGCGCAGATGGTCCAGCAGGTCCGAGACCACGACGAACAGCACGTTCATCCCCGAGCGGGCGATCTTGTTGGCCACCGCGGCCGCGAGATGGGTCTTGCCGACGCCAAAGGTGCCACGCAAGAGCACCCAGTTCACCGGATCGTCCGACCAGGCGCGCAGCGTCTGCACGGTGCGTTGGAGCTGCTCGGACTCGTGCTGCTGCAGCTCGTTCTGGCGCATGCCAAAGCTGTCAAAGGTAAAGCGCCCATAGGGGCTCAGGCTGCCAAAAGCCTCGTTGCCCTGGGTGCGCGAATCGGTGGCATAGATGGGGACGGTGCGCACCAGGGTCTGGTCGCGCAGGCGCGAGGCCAGGCGCGGGTCCATGTCGTCCAGGTTCTGGTTGGTGGTAATGACCGTGGGCAGCTCGGCGTTGTAGCGATAGTTGAGGATCTGGTACAGCTTTTCGGCGGCCCAGGGCGTCGTGTTCTGGGTGCCCAGATCGTCCAGGATGAGCAGCTCGATACGCCGCACCTGTTCAAAGCGTTCATCATAGGTGATGGCGCTATCGGGGGCATAGGCGCTTCGCAAATAGTCCAGCAGGTCGGGGACCACGACGAACAGGGCCGGCTTGTTGCACTCGACCCGATCGTTGGCGATGGCCGCGGCCAGGTGCGTCTTGCCGCAGCCATAGTGGCCGGTAAAGAGCAGCCAGCCCCGGGGCTCGGCGGCAAACTCCTCGGCGGTGGTGAGGGCGTCCTGCAGGCTCATGCGCACCTCGGGCGAGACGTCGTCCTTGACGACAAAGCTGTCAAAGGTCATGGCCCGCAGATGCTGCAAGTTGCTGGCCCGGCGCAGGTGGGCCAGGCGGCGCTCGCTCAGCTCGATGCGCTTGCAGACGCACGGGATCGCCTTGCCAAAGTGGGGGTGGCCCACGGGCACATTGATGCGCACAAAACCGGCCCCGTGGCAGTGCTCGCAGTTCTTGTCAGGCCTGGTTGTCTCGATCTGGAATGGTTCGTCTGGCATGGTGCCGTCTCATTCGTTTTCGCGATGTGGGCAACTCTAGCGACGCGAGCGGCGCACGCTGGATTGGCGGGTCCGGCGGGACGGGCGCGTGGATCGGTCGTCCCGGCCCTCGGTGGCCCAGCGTTGCAGCACGGCGCTGATATAGCGCCAGGAGCGGACATTGTTCTCGGCGGCGATGCGAAAGGCGTCCTCGATCCATTCGGCCGGATAGTCCCGCTGGGCCTCTTGCAGCTCTTCGGCCAACAGGGGCTGTAGCAGGCCAATGTTCTGCTCGTATAGCTCGAATATGGTCGGGCGGGGCCGCGTGATGTGGGGCTCGTGGACGTCGCCCCGTCGTTCCAGGACCAACTCGCCCGCACGCACCTGGGCCACCGCCTGGCGCCCCTGCTCGGTGTTGGCAAACAAATATACCGTCTTTTTTCTCTTGTCGGTAATATCGAGTTGGAGCAGCGCGCGGCGGGCGACGCAACGGGCCACGGCGGCGTGCAGACGCTCGATCAACAGGCTCTTGGGGTCTTCATCCTCGTGTTCGAGCGCCGTCAGCAGCATCCCCTCGGCCTCGAGCTCTTCCAGCGTCATGTACCGGGGATAGCCCTGCTGGCGGTTCAGGTAATAGAACATGTACAGCAGGACCTTGAGCTCGTCGAGATCGCGGATCTGGGTCAATAGCTCGGTAAAGACCAGATCTGGCAGGAGGGTAAAGCGTGTCTTGCCCGCTGGGAACCCAACAAAGGGGCTCATAGCGGGAGCAGGTCCTCATCCCCGAAAAAGTCGGCCTCGACGGCCTGCAGGTCCAGGTTCGAGAACTGGGTCAGGTGCGGGTCAAAGCGCAGCGCGATGGTGGCGGTGGGGCCGTTGCGGTGCTTGGCTACGATAATGTCGGCGATGTTGGCCCGGGCCGTGTCCTCGTCATAGATCTCGTCGCGGTAGATGAACATCACGACGTCGGCATCCTGCTCAATGGAGCCACTCTCGCGCAGGTCCGAGAGCACGGGACGCTTGTCCTGGCGGCTCTCGACGGCGCGCGAAAGCTGCGAGAGGGCCAGCACGGGCACGTTCAGCTCGCGGGCCAGCCCCTTGAGCGCCCGCGAGATGTACGAGATCTCTTGCACCCGGTTCTCGCTGCGCTGCGAGCCCCCCTGCATGAGCTGCAAATAGTCGATGACGATCAGGTCCAGATCGTACTCGGCGGCCAGGCGCCGGGCCTTGGTGCGGATCTCCATGGGCGAGGGCGAGGGGGTGTCATCGATAAAGATGGCCGCCTCGGAGAGCACGCTGCTGGCCCGGGTGAACTGGTCCCACTCGGTGTCCTCGATGCGGCCCAGGCGCAGGCGCTGGGCATCGATCCCTGTGCGCGACGAGATCATGCGCTGGACGAGTTGCTCGCCCGCCATCTCGAGCGTGAACAGGGCCACCACGGCGTCGTTCTTGAGGGCCGCATTGGACGCGATCGAGAGGGCCAGGCTGGTCTTGCCAACGCCGGGCCGCGATGCCACAATGATCAGGTCCGAGGGCTGCATGCCGCCCAGCAGGCGGTCCAGGTCGATCAGGCCGGTGGGCACGCCCAGCGTCTCGTCCTGATGCTCGACCAGGAACTCGATCCGCTCGTAATACTCGCGCACCACATCGCGGATGGGCACCAGCGACTTGCTTATGCGGCGGTGGGACACGTCAAAGAGGATCTGCTCGGCCTGGTCAATGACCTCATCGACCTCGCCCTCTTCCTGGTAGGCCAGCGCCGCGATCTCGCCCGCGGCGGCGATGAGGCGCCGCATGATGCTGGTGCGCTCGACGATGTGGGCATAGTGCTCCACATGGATCGAGGTGGGAACGCTGTTGATCAGCGAGGTAAGATAGGCGGCGCCGCCCACCGTCTCGATCTGCTCGCGGCGCTCCAGCTCGTCCACCACGGTGATCAGGTCGGCGGGCTCACGGCGCTCGTGCAGGGCCACGATGGCACCATAGATCATCTGGTGGGTCTCGCGGTAAAAGTCGTCGGGCTGCATAAAGTTGGCGATCTTGATGATCGCGTCAGGGTCGATGAGCAGGCTGCCGAGGACAGACTGCTCGGCCTCGATGTTCTGGGGGGGTAAGGTACGATCTGACATAGGACCTACTCGGAGGCCTCTTCGTCTTCATCATCGAGATCCAGCTTTTCGATGAACTCGCGGAATACGTCCAGATCGCCGCCCTCTTCGGGGCTTGGTCGAATGTCGGGCGAGGGCAGAATGCCGGCCTGGTCGAGGACCTGATCCTCGGAGTAGATGGCGACCTGGGCGCGCACCGCCAAAGCGATGGCATCGCTGGGCCGCGAGTCGATCATGCGCATCTGGCCGTTCTGCTCGATGGCCAACTGGGCGAAAAAGGTGCCATTCGACAGGTCGCTGACCAGGATATATTGCAGTGCGCCGCCCAGCTCGCCGATGGCCGAGTTGAGCAGGTCATGGGTCATGGGGCGGGGCACCGAGGCGCCCTGCAGACGCATGGCGATGGCTTCGGATTCATGCTGCCCAATCCAGATGGGTAAAAAGCGCTCGCCGCTTGCCTCGCGAAGCAAGACGATACGATGGCGCGAGAGCAAACTGTAGAGCACCGAGTATACTTCTAGCTCGATCACGGCGCCATACCTCCCCTATCTGATGGCTGCCTGACGTCCCGATTATACCACATCGGCAAGGCTCCAGCCAACCATCGTCCTGGAAACAGCGCTTGCAGATCGCGTGTTTCGGACAGAAATGACGCATGTGGCAGGCTGGCCCATGAACAGGTATAATCGGGGCATCGGACCGACAAATCGTGTCATCATTGTCGAGGGGGACCAGGGATGGATTGTCCGAACTGTGGGGTATACAATCCGGAAGAGCGAGAGAGCTGCTGGCGCTGCAACACGGATCTGCCCAAGCAGACGCAGCCCAAGCGTCGTTCCGGCCAGCAATCGGCCCGGCTCTGGCTGTATGTGGCGGTGGCCCTGTTTGCCATCTTTACCTTTGCGCGCACCTGCGGCATAGGTTCTGACTGGCTTCAGCCCGACGTGCAGGTGCCCCCCGAGGGGCTGGTCCCGAATCGTCCCCCCATTGTCTATCAACTCGACACTTTGGCTGTGCCAGAGCCCCTATAGCTTCAGGTTCCAGCCCCGGAGCGTCTCCAGCGCATCGCGATCGGTGAGGTCCAGCGCCACCGGCGTGACCGAGATGTAGCCCTCGCTCAGTGCGCCAATGTCGGTGCCCTCCTCGGCCACACCCTCGGGGGGCTCACCCCCGATCCAATAGTACACCTGTCCCCGCGGATCCGAGCGCTGCACCAGCGCGTCGCGATAGATCCGCTGCCCCAGGCGGGTGATCTTGATGCCGCGAATCTGTTCGCGGGGTAGCGCCGGGACGTTCACATTCAGCAAGAGGGGATGGGGCAGCTCGCACTCTATCACCTGGCGGGCCAACTGCGCCACCAGGTCGGCGGCCACCTCAAACTCTGTGGACTCGTAGCTATCCAGGGAGACGGCGATGGCCGGCAGGTCGGCGATGACGGCCTCCATCGCAGCCGAGACGGTGCCGGAATAGGTGAGATCGTGCCCCATGTTGGCGCCCTGGTTGATGCCCGAGATCACCAGGTCGGGTGTGCGCTCCAGCACGCCCAGGAGCGCCAGAGCGACGCAATCCGACGGCGAGCCGGTGGTCATCAGGGCCGGGGTGCCATCGCCAAGCTGGGTGGACATCACCCGCAGCGGCTTGTGCATGGTCTTGGAATGGCCCGAGGCCGACCAGTTGTGATCGGGGGCGACGATGGCCAACTCGGCGATGCGCCCGACGGCCTGGGCCAACGCCAGCAGCCCCGGGGCCATGACGCCGTCGTCGTTGGTCAGCAAAACATAGGGCCGCGTGTCGGCCTGCGGCACTTGGTTCATGGTGTATCGATTCTCCCCGATGCCTGCCCCGCCTCTCGCGAGTCTGGGGCCTCTGTCAGGCGCAGCCTCTGCAGCAGTTTCCGGACACGCGCCTCGTAGCTCTCACGATAGGACGCGCTCTGCGTCGACTGGACCGACATGATGAGGGCATCTTCCTGGTTGTCGGGATAGTACCGTTTGCGGAGACCGGTGCGTTGCAGGCCATACTTGGCATAGAGGGCCTGGGCGGATCGATTGCTCATCCGCACTTCGAGGGTGATCTCGTCGGCGCCCTTTTCCAGGGCGCGCTCGATCAGGGCCGCGAACAGCAGCTCGCCCAGCCCGCGTCTTTGCCATGACGTGCGCACGGCCAGGGTGGCGACATGGGCCTCATCCAGCACCATCCAGACGCCGCCATACCCCAGCAGGTTGGGATCCTTTCGGGTGCCCCACGGCTTTTTGAGGAGCGGCCTGCCCCCAGCATCGCGACCCGCCCGATAGCGGAGGACGAGGTAGATGGCCGTGTCGTGAAACAGGAGCTCCTGACGAAAGGCCTGCAGCGACCAGGCGGTGCAAAAGATCCGGCGTTCGATCGAGTGGACCGTGGGCACATCGGATAGCTGCATCGGCTCGATGGCGTATGGGAGATCGTCGAGGTTCATCGGCCTCTAGGGCCCCGGGCTACCCGGCACGGCCTGCATATAGATCGGGCTCAGGGTGTCCAGATCGTCAACATCGTTGCGCTGCAGGCGATGCCAGGCCAATTCGGCCAGGAACCCTGCCCTGCGCAGTGAGGCCGCCGGCGATGTGATCGTCAGATTGTGGCCCTCTGGCAGGGCCAGGAGCCTCTCGGTGAGAGCGGCATCGATCTCGCCCGTAAGCAGGACGGCGGCCGACA
>SKRJ01000401.1 GCA_007118555.1 Anaerolineae bacterium
CCATGGCCGAGGTCTTTGGCGAGGAGGGGTGGGAGGTCTGCCTGCACGCCATGGCCGACACGGACCCAACGTCGGTGCGGCCCCGGGGCTGGGTCGGGCTGGCCTTTCCCGTCGCCTGCCAGACGACCTATCCCCTGGTGTGGCGCTTTTGCCAGCGGCTGGCTCCCGGCCAGGGCACGCCCATCTTTATGGTCGACACCATGGCGGGCTACTCGGGCGCCGTCGTGGGCCCGCTGCGCGGCGTCGTTCTCAAGCGCGGCTATAGGCCCCTTGGCGCCCGCGAGATCATCATGCCCTCGAACGTGTACCCGCTACGTCTTCCCGCCGAGCGCAACCGGCGCCTGCGAGAGCGAGGCATTGCCAAGGCCCGCGCCTATGCCCACGACCTGCTGGCCGGACGCACCCACTGGGGCCACATCCACATCCTGCCCGATCTGTTCCGCGCCATGATGGGCTCGCGTACCATGTGGCGTTGGGTCGCGTGGACCGATCGCCTGCTACAGGTGGACCGGGAGCGCTGCACCCGCTGCGGGCTGTGCGCTGCGTTGTGCCCGGTGGACAATATCCGGCTGGCGCCCTGGCCCGAGTATCAGGGCCACTGCGAGCAGTGCATGCGCTGCCTCTCTTACTGCCCCGAGGGGGCTCTGGGGCTGTGGGGCCTGCCCCGCGTGCCCTATCGCGCCGTCCCGGCCGAGGCCCTGCTGTCGTCCACGGATCGCGCCCAAGGTGAATAGACTGACGCGACCATCAAGCCAGGGAGGAGTTCATTGGAGCAACAGCACGATCCCATTGCGTTGGCGGCCCGGGCGGGACGCCTGTTGGCAGAGCGCGGCTGGACGCTGGCTACGGCCGAGTCGTGTACCGGAGGCCTGATCGGCCACTGGGTCACCGAGGTGGCGGGCAGCTCCGGCTACTTTGGCGGCGGCGTGATAGCCTATGCCGATAGCGCCAAGGTGGGACTGTTGGGCGTGGAGTCGGACCAGATCCGCGAGCACGGCGCCGTCAGCGAGCCGGTGGCTCTCGCCATGGCCCAGGGGGCGCGCCGTGCCCTGAGCGCCCAGGTGGCCGTCAGCGTCACCGGCATCGCCGGGCCCGGCGGCGCCCGAGACGGCAAACCTGTGGGAACGGTCTATATCGGCATCTCGAGCCCGCTGGGGGAACGGGTGGAGCGCCATGTGTGGCCCCACGATCGCGCGGGCAACAAGGCGGCGTCGGCGCAGAGAGCGCTCGAGATGGTGATCGAGATGCTTGAGGGTTCCTAGCCCGCGCGCACGGTCCGCTGGCGCTGGGCTTCGAACAGAAACGCGGCCGCCGCGACAGCGGCATTGAGCGACTCGGCGCCCTCGGCCATGGGGATGCGGGCCACCTGTGTGGCCAGGGTCTGCGCCTCGGCGCCGGGCCCGCTCGCCTCGCTGCCGACGATCAGGGCCGTGGGCACGGTCCAATCCAACTCCCAGAGGGTGGCCTGCCCGCTGGCATCGGCCAGAATGCGCTGCCTGTCGGCCACCAGCGCCGCGATCCGGTCCCACGAGAGATCCGCCAGGATCGGCAGATCGAAATGCGCCCCCATAGCCCCCCGCACCACCTTGGGCGCGTAGGGGTCCACGGTGCCCGGGCTGCAGAGCACCCCACCCACGCCGGTGGCCAGGGCGGTGCGCAGCACGGTGCCCAGGTTGCCGGGCGTGCGCCAGCTCTCGACGATCAGCAACAGGTCGGCCTCGGCCACCTGCTCCACATCATGCTCTGGCAGTGGGAGCACGGCGAGGATACCCTGGGGCGTCACCGTGTCGGCCATGGCAGCCATGACGTCGTCAGAAACTTCCCACACGGGGCAATCGCTGGTCACGAGCGTATCGATCAGGGGGCGCCACGCGGTCTCGGCCGCGTTGGCGGTAAAAAAGACAAGAGCGGGCCGATAGCCGCGCGTTACAGCATGTTGGACGAGGCGATAGCCCTCGGCCACAAACTGCCGTTCGCGGTATCGATCCCGCTTTTTGCTCTGGAGTCGACGGACCCGTTTGACGTGTGGATTCTGGAGGCTCTGAATCGCGCCGATCAGCGGCATGGATTCCCTCGCAGTCCTGGACAGACGCTATGCGGATAGCGCCTGCTGGGCAACCTCCACCAGTTGCGAAAAGGCCTGCGGGTCGGTCACGGCCAGCTCGGCCAGCATCTTGCGGTTGATATCGACCTCGGCCTTGTTCAGGCCATCGATGAACCGGCTATAGCTGAGCCCGTTCTGGCGTGCGCCGGCGTTGATGCGCTGAATCCAGAGGCGGCGCATGTCGCGCTTGCGGGCGCGGCGGTCGCGCGTCTGGTAAGTGAGCGACTTGAGCAGAGCCTCGTTGGCGCGCCGATAGAGCTTGCTCTTGGTGCCGTACTGGCCCTTGGTTTGCTTGAGGACTTTTTTGTGGCGATTGGTCTGGGTCACGCCACGTTTTACTCTTGGCATGGTACTTTCCTTGCGAGTGACTGTAAGCGCGACTAGCTATACTTGCGCAGGTAGGGGGCCAGGCGTTGGATGCGCTTGCGATCCTGAGCGGACTCGACCTCCACCATCTGCCAGGCCGAGCGCTTGGCGCGCTTGGACCGCTTGCGGCGCAGGTGACGCTTCTCAGCCTTGGTGCGCACCAACTTGCCAGAGCCGGTGTACTTGAACCGCTTGGCGGTAACCTTGTGCGTCTTGATCTTGGGCACGTGAACCTCCGTCTAGGGTGAAAACCAGAAAATGCGGCAAAACAAAACCCATTGGCCCCAAGGCCCTCGGGCCTTACGGCAATGAGTCTTGCCTCCTATGCCAGAGCTAGCTCTCGTCAGCCTTGCTATCGTTCTTGCTGGGCGCGAGCATCATGATCATGGAACGGCCTTCCATGCGGGGCGCCTGCTCCACGGCCGAGACATCGCTCAACTCGGCAGCCACGCGCTCCATCAACTCGACGGCCAGATCGGCATGAGTGATCTCTCGTCCACGAAAGCGTACGCGCACGCGAAGCTTGTTGCCTTCTTTGAGAAACTTGCGCGCCCTGCTCATCTTGAACTTGACATCATGCTCGGCGGTCTTGGGGCGCACCTGGATCTCTTTGATCTCGATCTGCTTTTGTGTGCGCCGCGCCTCGCGATCGCGCCGAGACTTTTCGTACATGAACTTGCTATAGTCGATCAGCCTGCAAACAGGCGGGCGAGCATTGGGCGACACCTCTACCAGATCCAACCCTCGCTCCATCGCTACCCGTAGCGCTTCTCGAGTCGGGTATATCCCTAACTGCTTGCCCGTTTCATCAATCAGACGGACCTCGCGAACCCGAATCTCGTTGTTCAGGCGATGCTCTCTCCTGCTAATGGTATTATCACCTCGCTGAATGCAAGCGCACGGTCTACGATAGACAAGTCTACCACGGGCCGGCGCATCCTGCAAACCACATCGTTCTTGCCAACGGCTCCAGGGCGAGAATCCCTGCAAGCCCCTTTTGCATTGCAACTATATAATAGCACAAAAATCAGGGAGCGCAACCATAATATCTCTCAACAACGCCCGAATCGTGCAAAAAGAACAACTCGGAACGTCTGGTGCCTGTGCAGCATGCGCACTCGCACCACTATGCAGCTTGATCTGCTTTTTGGCCTGCCAGAGTCGCGCAGAAGGACCCGTCACACCACAAGATCTGGACGACAGCAAAGGTCGCAACACAACCTGTAGTGGCGTTGTGTGGCACAGGATCCACAAGCGCCAGGGGGGCCCTGGCGGGCCTTGCCACTCGGCGCAAGAGATGCTAATATGCTGTCAGAGTCGAGAGACTCGGCCCGACGCTCCAGAGGGGTCCCCACCTGCTCTGGTGGCACTATCGCGACAGCTTTGGCACAGCGCCCCCGTCGTGATCCGCCCCCCGCGGCAACCTCGAGGCCGAGTTCGTACCACACGAGATCTTGTCGCTGCTCCGTCTCTTCAGACAGGAGCAGCGAATGAATGATTGCGCCTTCACGATGAGCCGTCGGATATGGGGCTCCAGCAGGGCCGGCAGAGCGCGCGCCGGCCGCATGTGAGGAGCGTACGGACGGTTCTTGGCTGGCACAATCTATCGGGAGCGGCATAATGGACGCACAGCAACTCTGGCGGACGGCGCAGGAACAGTTACAGCTTCAGCTGTCCAAACCAAGCTTTGATACATGGATCTCGCGCTCCAAGGGCATCTCCCAAGAGGACGGCGTGCTGGTCGTTGGCGTCCATTCGGCCTATGCCAAGGACTGGATCGAGAACCGACTCTATGGCGCCATCCAAAAGACGCTCTCTGAGATCGCGCATCGCACCATCAGCGTCCGCTTTGTGGTACAGCGGAGCGGCCCCGGTGATTCCGACGATCAGAACGTGCTTGATCTGCCGCCGCTGTCGCAGCCCGAGATCCCTCTGGCGCCGCCGGATCGCGAAGCCTCGCAGGTCAATCCGCGCTATGCCTTTGACAACTTTATCGTCGGGCAGTCGAATCGGCTGGCCCATGCTGGCTGCCTGGCGGTGGGCGAGAATCCTGGCAGCGCCTATAATCCGCTGTTCATCTATGGCGGCGTGGGCCTGGGCAAGACCCATCTCCTGCACGCCATCGGCAATCGCGCCCTGCAAGACGGCCGCCGCACACTATATGTCTCCACCGAGACCTTTGCCAACGAGATGATCAACTCGATCCGCACCCGCACTACCGAGGGCTTTCGCGCCAAGTACCGCAGTATCGAGGTACTGCTGCTGGACGACATTCACTTTTTGATCAACAAAGAGGCCACCCAGGAAGAGTTCTTTCACACATTTAACGACCTCTACCAGCGCAACCGACAGATCGTGGTTTCGTCCGACCGCCCCCCCAAGGCCTTTGTCGGTTTGGAGGAGCGGCTGCGCTCGCGGTTCGAGTGGGGCCTGACCACCGATATACAGCCGCCCGATCTTGAGACCCGCATCGCCATTCTCTCCGTCAAGGCCGAGAGCCGTGGCATCCAGCTCTCGCCCAAGCTGCTCGAGTTTGTGGCCCAGCAGGTGCAGAGCAACATCCGCGAGCTGGAGGGGGCGCTGACCCGGGTGCTGGCCGTGGCCCGCATGCTGGGCGAGCCCCTGACCATCCAGACCGCACAGCGCGCCCTGGGCGACATATCCCAGCCGCACCGCCATCTGGAGCCAGAAGCCATCATCTCGGCTGTCGCCGACTATTTCGCTATTTCGGTCGAAGATGTGATGGGGCGCCGCCGCAGCCGCGATATTGCCCTGACGCGCCAAGTGGCCATGTACCTCATTCGGGATCTCACGTCGCTCTCGCTGCCGCAGATCGGCCGCGCGATAGGCAACCGCGATCACACGACGGTGCTCTATGGCGTGGACAAGATCTCGGCCCTGTTCGAGAAGGACGACGCGTTGCGCCGCCAGATTCTCGAGATCAAGACCGGCCTCTATGGCAACGGCCAGCAGCAGGTGGCCCAGGCCGCGGGCCTCCGCCACGCCTGACCAGCGTCTAGCTCGCCGACGCGCCCGGCAGAGCCCACCACTCTTGCGCCAGGATCCCGTACATCACCAGGTCCTGGGGCTCGCCCCAGCGCAGGATGTGGCTCCGCAGACACCCCTCCCTCGTCATCCCCACCTTTTGCATCACACGGCCCGAGGCCGGGTTGCGGGCAAAATGTGTCGCCGTGATGCGCAGCAGATCAAGCGCGCGGAACCCATAGGCGACCACAGCCTGCGCCGCCTCGGTGGCATAGCCCTGCCCCCAGTACGGCACCCCGATCCAGTAGCCCAGCTCGGCCCGACGATGCTCACGCGAAATGCTCAGCCCCATGGCGCCGATCAGGTGTTCGCCGCCCTGCCGCGTCACGGCAAAGGTGACGGCGTCGCCGGCCTCGAACTCGGCCTGGTGGGTGCCGATCCACATTGCGGCGCCTCCCGGTGGATAGGGATGGGGGATCGTGCTGGTGTTCAGCGCCACCTCATAGGCGCCGGCCAACTCCTGAACGATGTCGGCATCGGCCAACCCAAAGGGTCGCAGAGTCAGGCGTTCGGTGTGCAACGTGGGCTGAGTGAGCATGGGCCTGTTTTCCTCTCGTACGGTCTTGCGCTGCCGGATGTCTGCCGGTATCATGTATGTCAAGAGCCATAGTACCGTCGCACAAAACACACCGTGGGAGCGGGGCTATGCAGCCGGATTGATCGGCGCGCCCCGGCTCCCTGCCGTTCGATAGTGATGCCGACAGAGCCATGAGTGATCCATCGGTCGTACCTGAATACCTGGACCTGTTCGACACGCAGCTTGACGCCATGGAAGAGTTGCTGACCGACACGCCCCCCGCCAAGCTCTGGGAGACACCGGGACCAGCCACCCGGTCCATCGGTGAACAGTTGCACCATCTGGCCGAGTGGCTCCGCTGTTACCGTCATCGTGCGGCCCTGTTCTACCGCGCATTTTATCCCGTGAGCTGGCTGCTCCGCAACCGGCCCTACCCCACGCACATCGATGATGTATACTCGCGCGATCGCTTCCCCAACTATGTCGGCTTTATGTGCCCAGAGCGTCACACCCCCGACCGGACGCTGGCCCTCGGCACCCTCACCAACCGCCTGCGAGAGGGGCATGAGCTGGTCCGAGAGTTCTACCGCGACAAGAGCGAGCCCATCCTGGGCCATATCTGGCTCTATGACATGGCCATCGGCTGGGTAAACCTGATCCAGGCCTTGCGCATCGCGGTCTACCATGACCAGCACCACTATGACCTGATCTGTGAGCTGTGCGAAATGCCCTTGGAGAACGGCTCTGGTGAGGAGCTCCTGTAACAGATCGCTGGAGCGAGCCTCGTTCGCCCCGCCTTGTGACGGAAAGCCACGGCTTTTGATGGTGCTCGCCAGCCACATCCAACGGTTTGCCGCTCCGGGGTACGCAGGGTATAATTGATGCGCAATGCAATATCGCTGGGGGAGCCCACATGGGCTGAGAGGATGGCGCGGCATCGACCCCTGAACCTGATCTGGGTCATACCAGCGTAGGGAAGCACAAACAAGCTTTTCGGGCCGCTGGTGCCAAGACCGGCGGCCTTTTTTGTGTGGGGAGCGGGACAATATGGCGGAGGAATCGGCAAACTGCATAGTCGTGATGCTCAATGGCGTCGTGCGTCACGAGCCCCGGCTGCCATCGATCCTCGATCGCGCCGAGTATATCATCGCCGCCGATGGAGGCGCCGCCTGTCTGGACGCGCTCGGGTACATCCCCGATCTGCTGGTGGGCGACATGGACTCGGTCGAACCCGCCCTGCTAGAGCGCCTGGAAGACGAGGGGAGTAGCATCCAGCGACACCCCGCCCAAAAGGACGAGACCGACGCCGAACTGGCGCTCAAGGCGGCCGCCGCCCTGTCGCCCCACGAGATCATTGTCCTGGGCGCCCTGGGCGGCCGCATCGATCATGCTCTGGGCAATCTCGCCCTGCTGGCCATGCCCGAGCTGGACGGCATTCCGACCTATGTCTGGGACGGCCTGTCGCTCTCCTGGCTGGTGACCGAATCCAGCGAGATCTGGGGCACGCCCGGTGACACCGTCTCGCTGATCCCCTGGGGCGGCGATGCGGTCGGGATCGTCACCGAGGGGCTGGCCTACCCGCTGCAGGGCGAGACACTGGACATGGGGCCATCGCGGGGCATCAGCAACGTGCTGGCCGAGGTCCCCGCCCGCGTCACGTTGCAGGAGGGGCGCCTGCTGGTCGTGCACACGCCCGCCGAGGAGAACGACTCTGATGAGCACCGATAGCGATCGACACAACCCGTTCGCCCAGCCGGAGCATGCCCAGGGCTATGACGTGTGGTATACGACCGCGCTGGGAGCCGCCATGGATC
>SKRJ01000328.1 GCA_007118555.1 Anaerolineae bacterium
CAAGGGATTGGGGCCCTTGCCTGCCGGGGCGAGTGGCGTTAGAGTGGGGCTACCAGATCGCACACAATCGGGAGGCAGGATGATGCAAGTCAAAGCTTTTGTGCGCTGTGAGGATTTTCCCTGTGAGGAGCTGTCGCACGCCGCGCACAGCGTGCCCGCTGTGGAGGTGGACCCCGACGCCGTGCGCATGATCCTGATCGCCGAGGCGCCGCCGCTGGACGCCGCCGAGCGTCTTTACGCCGGGCCGGGCGCCCTGCATGGCGAGACGACGCTGGAGGCCTTTCGGGACGCGGGGCTCGATGTGGACAGCGTCGAGACGCTGCTGGCGCAGGGGATCTATCTGACAACGGCAGTCAAGTGCGCCAAGCAAGAGTACACCATCCGCGCTACGCCCATCCGCAACTGCTCCCAGCTCCTCGAGCAGGAGCTGGCCCTCTTTCCCAACGTGGGCGCCTACATGCTCATGGGCGATGTCGCCATACGGGGGTTCAACGAGATCGCGCGACGCAACACGGGCAAGCGGATCGTTCCCGCCGGCTCGACCTACAAGATCCGCAGAGGGACCTATCACTATGGCGAGGCGCGGGTCTACCCGTCCTATCTGCAGGCGGGCAAGGCGTTCTATATCGAAAAGAGCAAGCGCGTGATGATTGCCGAGGACCTGCGCAGCGCGTTGACACACATTCAGGGAGACGCCGAACGAGGGTAAACGTAGAGTGGGGTTGCGAGTGGGCCGATAAGCCGAATTCTGTACCATGGCATTCCTGCCACGGTCGCGATCATCTATCTGGGACGCCGATTGCTCGACGCCTCACGCGACCTACCCGAGGCATGGGACGAGCAGCCCCTGGCCAGGATGTGCCCAGGGCACACGTGGCCTGCCTCTTGCTTGGTCTTGCTCCCGATGGGGTTTGCCTAGCCGGTCCGGTCACCCGAACCGCTGGTGGTCTCTTACACCACCGTTTCAATCTCACCCTGCCCTCGATCGAGGCCAGGGCGCCCTGCTTTCTGTTGCACTGTGCCGTCGGGTTACCCCGCCTGGACGTTATCCAGCATCGTGCTCTGTGGAGTTCGGACTTTCCTCACACCGTAGCGCCATATGGCGCCACGGCGCGCGATCGCCTGGCCCACTCGCTACCTTTATGATAGCAGCCCGTGGCGGAAACGCCAAACTTTGCGCCCCCGAGCCAGGCCGTCCTACACGCCAAGGCGCGGGAACAGGCTCCAGACCCATCCCCGCGCCACTGTGGTTGCGTATTCTGATACGTGACGACCTCTAGGCCAGCTCGACCTCGCGCTCCCGCAGGAACTCGACGACCTGGTCATAGGTCGGGATCGGCCCGCGGCCGCCCAGGCGCATGCACTTGAGCGCCGAGACCGCCGTCGAAAAGCGGGCCACGGTGCGCAGGTCCCATCCATGGAGCAGCCCCACGATATAGGCCCCGTGAAAGACGTCGCCCGCGCCGGTGGTGTCCACCACCTCGATGGGATAGGCCGGGATGTGGAACTGCTCGTCCTTGGTGACGGTATAGCTGCCGTCGGGGCCCTCCGTCTGCACCACGATGCTGGGCCCCATCTCGAGGATGCGCGCGCCCGCATCGTACAGCTCGCCCTCCTTGGAGAGGGCGCAGCCAAAGCCCTCGCCGCAGATCAGGACGTCCACATAGGGGATCAGCTCCTGATGGATGGGGCGCACGTCAGGCTCGCGGGTCTTGCTGCCGTCCAGCACCACCATCTTGCCCGCCTCGTGCATCCACTTGGCGGCCTGCACAGCGGCCTCGGGATGAAAGCCCTCCAGATGCAGGAACTCGCCGGACAGGATATAGTCCTTGTCCAGCTCCTCGGGCTTGAGCAGGTTCTGGCGCGGGCGCCCAAAGCCCGAAAAGGTGCGCTCGCCCGTCTCCGCGTCCACGTACACGATCACGACCTGATCCTCGGGCGCGTCACGCCGCAACAGGTGCGAGATCTCGACATCGAACTCGGCCAATACCTCGACCTTGAGATCGGCCACGCGGTCGTTGCCCGCCGTGCCGACAAAGCCCACCCTGGCGCCCAGACGCGAGGCCGCGCACAGGGCGGTGCCTACGGGGCCACCGCCGTCAAAGCCAAAGGCGTCGATACGAGCGCCCTGCTCCCAGGTCGGCATATCGCCCAGGCGAATGAGCACGTCCAAGGTGGTGAGCCCCAGGCCGATGATCTGATTCCTTCTCGTCATGACGCCAACCTACTCGACGACCACGGGCTCGATGCCGAGGAACAGGCACACCTCGAGCAGCACGTTGACCTGGTCGCCATGGATCATGTTCGCGTGGTGGATAAAGCCTTCCTCGACCAGCGTGCGGTAGAGATCGGCGTGGTCCGAGACCTCGACCCAGGCCCAAGTTCCGGCCAGATCCTCGTCGCTGGGAATGATCTCGCCCGTGGCGATGAGCATCTTCCACTCGTCGTTGTACTCGGCCAGCCGGCAAAAAGTGACGGGGCCGGGCTTGATCTGGAACTGGTAGAGGCCGGCGGCCGGATCGCCCTCTTCCGCCGGGATCTCGCCCGTCATGTTGGGGCGCGAGCGCAGGGCGGCCTTGGCGGGATCGGCGGCCAGGCTGGCGGGGGCGTTGCCACAGTGCCACGCCAGCAGCCAGTTCTCGTTCTCGCGGTGCTGGATGGTCCAGTCGATAAAGTGCGGGATGGTCTCGCCGCGGACCGCCGCGTACTGCACCAGCATGGCCAGCGAGCCCAGAACGTCGGTCTCGCAGGCGGTCAGCATGCCCTGCTCGGTCATGCGGCCATAGCTGGAGCAAACCGAGATGCCAAACAGGCTGCGCGCCGAAGGCCAGCACTGGACGGCCATCGCCGAGAGCTTGTTGGCCTTCCAAAAGTAAGCCAGCGCCAACTCGAACTTGGCGGCGTTCACCAGGTAGTCTTCGGCCACCGTCACCTCGGCCACCGAACTGCGGATCTCTTCCACGCGGGCCGCCACCTCCGGATCGTCGTCGGCCAGCGCCTCGAACTTGACCGAGAGGTCCGAGATGTTGATGGGGATGACGTTCTGCTGGAATTGATTGATCATGGCGACTTCGTCATAGGCCACGGTCTCGAACGTGCCGGGGCGCACGCCCACCTGCCCGATGCGGGCGCCCACCAGGGCCTTGACGGCCGAGCAAGCGCGCGCAAAGATGTCGACCTCATCGACAAACTCTTCATCCTCGGGAAAGAAAAGGCCCGCATAGTAGAACGGCAGGTTGCGGCGGTAGAGGCCCGAGGTGATGGACAGGTTGCCACAGTACGAGTCCGAGAGGCGCGCCAGGCTGGCGTTGTCGACCGCCGGCGGCTCTTTGGTGGCTATCACGAGCACGGGCACGCCCAGCTCCTCGGCGATTCTGGCGCAGGACCGCTCATCGCCAAAGTTCAGCGAGCAGAGGATGACGCCATCCACGCCCTCGCGGCGGAAATACTCGGCGACCACCTCGCCCTCGTCCAGGTTGGCCACGGCGCCGGTGGTGGTGTGGCCCTTGGCGGCATCCAGCGTCTCCCCGTCGGGGGCGGCGGTGGGATAGACGAGCTCAAAGCCGTCCATGGCCTCGAGGGCGTCGATGCAGCGCGTGCGCAGCTCGTCACACCACTCGGTGATGCCGGCGCGCGAGCGAATAGAAGGCACAAAGCCCAGTTTGACGTCGAAACTCACAGTAGATACCTCCACGAATCGTGTTGCTCTCGATCTCTCCAACAGGGGCGCCATAGCTCGAGCCGCACAGCCCCTGCATTGCGCTAGGGGCGGCCTGCGCCGGTGCGCGCGACCGCCCTGCTTGATCCGGTATGGTCCCTCGGCGCTAGGCCTTGTCGGTGGCGCCGAACAGGTCCAGGTAATGCTCACAGCGCACGCGGAATCCCTCGCGCACAGCATTGGCCATCGTCATCAGGTTCGGGTTCTCGGCCCGCGCAGCCTCGATCAGGTTGGCCCCGGCGGCCATCGCCAGATCGGTAAAGATGTTGACCTTGGTGATGCCCTTGGAGATCGCCGTCTGGAACTGCTCATCGGAAAGACCCGAACCACCGTGCATCACCAGCGGAATGTCCACGCGGCTGCTGATCTCTTCCAGCAACTCGTAATCCAGCTCGGGCGTGCCCTTGTACTGGCCGTGGGCGCTGCCGATGGCGATGGCCAAGAAATCCACGCCCGTCTCCTCGACAAAGCGCTCGACATCCTCCGGCTTGGTAAAGCCCTCGCGCCGGCTGCCAAAGCTCTCATAGTCGCTGCCCCGCCCCACGTGCCCCAGCTCGGCCTCGACCCCGGCGCCCACGGCGCGGGCCGCTCGCACCACCAGCTTGGTCGTGGCGATGTTCTCCTCCATGGGGAGCTGCGAGCCGTCGTACATGACGTCGGTAAAGCCGAGATGCAGCGCCTGGATGCAGCGCTCAAAGCTGTCGCCATGATCCAGATAGACCGACATGGGCACCGTGGCGTTCTGGCAACGCTTGACAAAGTAGGAGCAGAACTCTTTACCCCCGGGGCGATCGAACAGGCCGCCATACACGCCCACGATGGTCGGGGCATTCTTGGCCTCGGCGGCCAGATAGATGCCGTCGGTGCCCAGGCGCTCAAAGATATCGAACAGGGGGATGCCCCAGCCTTCACGCCGGGCGCGGTTCAGTTGATCGACGAACGATACGAGTGGCATCTGTCTAGCCCTCCAGGTGAATGCCGCGCTCTGCGAGGAACGCGATGACTTGATCATAGCTGGGGATGGGCCCACGCCCTCCCAGTCCGGTGCACTTGATGGCTGACACGGCCGTGGCAAACTGGGCCACCTGCGCAAGCGCCCAGCCGTGATGCAGCCCGACGATGTATGCCCCATGAAAGACGTCGCCGGCGCCCGTGGTATCGATGACGTCCACCGCAAAGGCCGGCGTGTGGAACCGTTCGTCGCGCGTGACCGTGACGCTTCCCTCGGCGCCCAGGGTCTGCACCACGATGCGCGGGCCCATGTCGAGTATGGCCTCGCCGGCCTCGTACGGATCCTGAACGCCGCTCAACGCCTGGGCAAAGCCCTCCCCACAGATGAGGACATCGATCAGCCCGATGGCCTCTACCATCTGCGGCGGCAGAGACTCGGCCGAGGTCTTGCCTCCATCAAAGACAACGGTCTTGCCGGCCTCCTGCATCCAGCGGGCGGCCTGCACGGCGGCCTCGTAGTGAAAGCCATCCAGATGCAAATAGTCCGCTGCCAGTATATAGTCCCGGTCCAGCTCCTCGGGGGCCAGCATGCCCGCGCCCAAGCTGCGCAGCCCAGCAAAGGTGCGCTCGCCGGTCTCTTCGTCCACATACACGATGACGACCTGGCCCTCGGGCGCGTCGCGACGTACCACGCGGCTGACGTCGACCTCGTACTCGGTCAGGAACGACATCTTGAGGTCGGCCACGCGATCGTTCCCGGCGGTGCCCACATACCCGGCATTCACGCCCAGCTTTTGCACCGCCACCATGCCCGTACCCACGGGACCGCCTCCGTCAAAGCGAAAGGCGCTGATCCGGCCGCCGGTCTCCCAGGTCGGCATATCGCCCAGGCGAATCAGCACGTCCAGACAGGCCAGCCCTACCCCAACGACTGTAGGTGTCATGGTCCCGCTTACCTACAGCACCACGACCGGCTCAATGTCCAGGAACTTGCAGACCTGGACCAGCACATAGGTCTGATCGCCATGGATCATGCTGGCGTGATGGATAAAGCCCTCTTCCACCAACGTGCGATAGAGCTCGGCGTGATCCGAGACCTCGACCCACGACCAGGTACCGGCCAGATCCTCGTCGCTGGGGACGATCTCGCCCGTGGCGATGAGCATCTTCCACTCGTCGTTGTACTCGGCGAGCCGACAGAAGGTGACGACGCCGGGCTTGATCTGGAACTGGTAGAGGCCGGCCATGGCGTCCTCCTCCACGACCTCCTCGCTGCCCACCATGTCGCGGCGGGAGCGCAGGGCGGTCTTTTCGGGATCGGCGGCCAGGCTCACCGGCGCGTTGCCACAATGCCACGCCAGCAGCCAGTTCTCGTTCTCGCGGTGCTGAATGGTCCAGTCGATGAAATGCGGCTTGGTGCGGCCCATGTCGGCATAGTAGTTGACCATCATCGAGAGAGCGCCGACGATATCGACCTCACAGGCGGTGAGCATGTCGCTCTCGGTCATGCGGCCGTACAGCGCGCACACCGAGATGCCCATCTCGCGCTGGATCGACGGCCAGCACTGGACGGCCATGGCCGACAGCTTGTTGTCGTTCCAGAACTTGGCCAGGGCGAGCTCCATCTTGGCCTCGTTGATGAGGTAATCCTCCGAGACGGTCACCTCGGTCACCGAGTTGCGGAAATCCTCCACCCGGGCCTGCACCTCGGGGTCGTCGTCGGCATAGGTCTTGGCCTGATCGACGATATCTGAGAGATTTGCGGGGATCACATTCTGCTGGAATTTGTTGATCATGGCCACTTCATCATAGGCCACGGTCTCGAACGTGCCGGGGCGCACGCCCACCTGCCCGATGCGGGCGCCCTTGAGGCCCTTGACGACGGCCACGGCCGCGGCGAACGTCTCAAACTCGTAGAGGAGCTCTTCCTCATCGGGAAAATAGATGCCGGCATAGTGGAACGGAATGTCGCGGCGGTAGAGGCCCGAAGCCATGGAGAGATTGCCGCAATACGAGTCCGACACGCGCGCCAGGCTGGCGTTGTCGACCGCAGGCGGCTCCTTGGTGGCATACAGGAACACCGGGACGTCCAGCATCTCGGCGATCTTGCTGGCCGAGCGCTCGTCACCAAAGTCCAGCGGGCACAGTACGAGGCCATCGACGCCCTCACGGCGAAAGTACTCGCCGATCCCCTGGCCCTCGTCCAGACCGCTGACGGCGCCGGTGCGGGTGGTGCCCATCACAGGGTCCGGCGCCTCGCCCTCCGGGGCGGCCTCGGGGACGACCACCTCGACGCCCTCCAGGCTGCGGAGCGCCTCCAGGCTCTCGTCGCGCATCTTGGCGCACCAGGGGCTGAAAAAGAACCGGTACGACGGAACGAAACCCAACTTGACCTTGACGCTCATGCCTTCCTCCCGTTCATGATGGCCGAGTGCGATCACCCGGCTTGTCCAACTCGCACATTGTCGTGCAGCCTGGCCCAGCGCGCAAGTCACCCACCGAGCCACTCTGCATCGAGTTCGCTCAATTCTCTCGGGGCGGCGGCCCACAAGACGCCCGAATCACCAGCTCGGTGGTCAGCACCTGATTCTCGGCGGGCACCGGCTCCCCCTGCCTCGCACGCTGCAACAGGTCAAAGGCGCGCTCCACCATCTCGATGGTCGGTTGGCGCACCGTCGTCAGAGGGGGGCGGCTATTGGCTGCGGCGGGAAGGTCGTCAAACCCCATCACCGAGATGTCGTCCGGCACCCGCAGTCCGCGCTCGCGCAGGGCCAGGATGGCCCCCATGGCCATGTTGTCGTTGGCGCAAAATACCGCGGTGGGCGGTGCCGGCTCCTCGGCTAGCGTCTGCGCCGCCTCATAGCCCGATTGCCAGGACCAGCGCCCCTCCCGCACCAGCGTCTCATCGGGCGTGATCTCGGCCTCCAGCAGCGCATCGCGGTAGCCCTGGTAGCGCAGCCGGTTCTGGCTGAGATCGGTGCCCGAGACATAGGCGATGGGGCGATGGCCCAGCTCGCACAGGTAGCGTACGGCGGTGAGGGCGCCCCCATAGTTGTCCGAAGCGATGCAGGGGACCGTACCTTGCGACGTGTCTTCGAGGAGCGATTCCACGACCA
>SKRJ01000272.1 GCA_007118555.1 Anaerolineae bacterium
CGGCCATGGATGAACTCGTCCTTGCCCAGCTCGTAATTGCCGCCGTGGGCGTGGTTATAGAGCACCGTCGGCGCGTTGCGCACCGTACCTTTGGGGCGTGCGAAATAGGCGGGCACCCGCTCGATCCCGTTCAGATCGAGATCGAGGGTCTCGAGCAGATAGCCATCGTGCTCACGTTCCTGTACCACGCGGGCCTGAATGGGCCGGTCGCGGTGGGGCAGATCGCCCAGCAGAGCGTACAGGGCGTTGCGCTGTGCATCAGGGTCTTGGGGCATGTCGGCCTCCTCCGTAGGTCAGTATAGTGGATGCAGTATAGACATCAGGCCTGGCGGCGTCCAGAGGGCGCGCTACAGATTGCGCGCGTCACAGGCGCCGGGGTATACTCACATCCATAGAACGGGTGTGCGGCAGGGTGCTCCCGCACGCCCCTCAAATCGCAGCCAGGAGATGTCCATGACGACCGAGATCCTCCTTTTCGCTCTGGTAATCGTCCAGGCCCTGTGCCTCATCGGCGTGACCGTGGCGCTCCTGCGGCGCAGCGGCGACGACAGCGCCCCGCTGCAGCAACAGATGGGCCAGATCGGCGAGCGCCTCGTGGACCTGCAGAGCCGCATCCAGGCCCGCGAAGCGTTAGAGCTGCGCACGGCCGACGCCATCCGCCGCCTGGAGCTGATCATTGCCGGCACCCACACCAAGGGCATGGCGGGCGAGCAGCTCCTGGATACGGTGTTCAGCAGCCTGCCGCCCGAGTGGCAGGTGCGCAACCTGGCCGTGGGCAACAAGATGGTCGAGTTCGGCCTGCGGCTGCCCAACGGACTGGTGCTGCCCATCGACAGCAAGTGGTCGGGGACGCCGCTGGTCGAGCGGCTGGCCCGCACCGAGGACCTGGAGGAGCGGCAGCGCATCAAGGCCCAGTTGGAGGCCACGGTGTTGGCCCGAGCGCGGGAGGTGCGCAAGTATATCGACCCCAACCTGACGATGAGCTTTGCGGTGGCCGTGGTCCCCGACGCGGTGTTCGAGCTGTGCGCCGGCATCCAGTCCGAGGCGCTGGCCTCGCAGGTGGTGCTGCTGGGGCACAGCCTGTTCCTTCCCTACCTGCTGCTGGTGTTCCAGACGACGCTCAAGATGGCGGGCCAGATGGACCTGCAGCGGTTAGAGCGCTACCTGGAGACCTGCCAGCGCAGTGTGGCCGAGATGCAAGAGGAACTGGAGGGGCGCTATGCGCGGGCGACCACGATGTTGGGCAACTCGCGCCAGCAGATGGCCGGCAGCCTAAGCCAGATGCACGGCGCGCTGGTCAGCCTGCAGCAGAGCGCCGACATGCTGATGAGCATGCGCGAGGAGGACGATGGGGACGGGGCGTGGGAGGCGTAGGAAATCGATGGGCACGCGGATAGGAGGCAGATAGTGGGCCGATTCCTGGAGATCGAAAAGCAGCGTCAGATCGCATTCAAAGCCGATTCGCCCACCCTGTCCGAGGCCGCCCAACGCGACGGCGTGTACAGGCGCCGGGCGCGCCCGTTCTGCCTGCCGGTAGAGCACGCCGAAGAGAACCTCTATCCAGATATCCGGGCCAGCGCGCTGGACTATTTCAAGGATAAAGGCATCCTGTGGCACGATGGCAGGAATGGCAAGTGCAGCAACCACCTCTGCTCCTCGCAGGTCTGTTGCGTCAACTTCCTTTTCCCCCTGGCCGATCAGCCGCACGCCCTGGCCGAGCTGCTCCGCCCGCTCTACCCCGGGCTGCGGCGAATGCTCCCCATGGAGGATGATCTCTATGTAGCGCTGGAGTGGATCGGGGAGGAGAACTATCTGGGAGAGAGGGTCCCACGCAGCGGCATACGCACCAGGGGCGCCAACTGCACCAGCGCCGACGCCGCGGTCATGTTCGAGCGCGACGACGGCAAGCGGCAAATCGTCCTGATCGAGTGGAAGTACTCCGAATCGTATTCTCGCACCTCTCTGGCCACATCGAAAAGCGGCACGAGCCGCACCGCGATCTATTGCCCGATCTTTGAGCGCGCGGACTGTCCTATTGACAAAGAGCTCTTGCCGCATTTCAAAGATCTCTTCTACGAACCCTTTTACCAGCTCATGCGGCAGCAGTTCCTGGCCCACGAGATGGAACGCGCACATGAGCTGGGCGCCGATACCGTGAGCGTGCTCCATATCGCGCCCGAGCACAATGCCGACTTCCGACGCATGACGTCGCCACAACTGGCCGGGCTGGGCGACAGTCCCACGACGATCTGGAGCCGGTTGGTGCGTCCGAGAGACCGCTTCCTCAGCGTGAGCACCGAGGCACTGTTTGGTGCGCCTGTGCTGAGGCAGTTACCCGGGCTAGAGTCATGGCTCGGATACCTCGACCAGAGATACGCCTGGGTCCACGAGATGACATAGCTCGGACACTGCGGATGCGCGAGAGTCACGTTCGAGTGGATCCACCTGACCAGGAGCGCGTCAACGCGAATGGGAGTCGTAGCAAAGACGGTTCACGCAAAAGAGAAACCTGCCAGAGAGAGACTCTTCTTCTCTAGCCGTCCTCGACATCAAATCCTTGATCTGCCATAAATGCAGCGTTTGAGCGCTATCGACGAAAAAAGCGCAAATCCATTGACATCAGAGGGTACGGGCTCTATAATCAAGAGGCAAGATACTATACATGGAATTTACGCTCCGAGACGTATCCATAGAGCGCAACTCGATGTAAGGGCGTCACAAGCCCCAGATGGTATCCTCGGGGTTAGTAGCCAAAGGAGTCTCGTTATGATCAAGTCTACGCTTGGATCGCTCTTGCTGATTGCCGCACTGTTACTTTCTTCGTGCACCGTCGTTCTGCCCATGGCCGAAGAGTTCCTGGTGCCAACCGAGCAACCCGATGTCGTCGAGATGGAACCAGAGGAACAGATTACCCCTGTCGCGAACACCGAGCTGCCTGTGGGGCTGGCCATCTCGAACGAGCAGATCGGCGCCCTGGCAACGGCCATCTTACAGGCGGGATTTCTCGATATCCTGCTGACGGATGGGCCGTTCACGATCCTGGCGCCTACCGATGAGGCCTTTGACGCCTTGGGTGAACTGATGGTCGCGTCTTTGGCAGAGGATGACGAACTGCTGGCCGAGTTTATCGAGTATCACGTCATCGAAGGCCAGTATATGCTGGCGGATCTTCGTGAGATGGATGCTATCGAGAATATGGCCGGTGTGACGCTTACGATCACGCTGGAGGATCCAGCCCTGTTTATCGAGGATGCCCGCGTTGTGGCCAGCGATATCGTCGTGCCCAATGCCGTTGTGCACGTCATAGACAGGCTGCTCTATCCTGTGGACGAGATGACCCTCGACAGCCTGGTCGACGAAGACATCAGCCTCGAGACGCTGCTCACCCTCATGCAGATTACCGGGATGGACTCGCTGTTGCGCGGGCCGGGGCCTTATACCCTGCTGGCCCCCACCAACGAGGCCTTTGAGCGTTACTTTGATGAGGAACCCGTCTCCCTTGACGACACCGAGGCGCTGACGGCACTGCTCCAGTACCATGTCATCCCTGAGCGGGTCGTACTGACGGACACCGTCGAGAGCCTCTCGTATGAGACCCTGTTGGGGCCCGAGCTTACCTTTGAGGTCGACGAGGACATGGCACAGGTTGACGGAGCCACCGTCTTGCTGGCCAATATCGTGGCCAGGAATGGCATGCTGCACATCATCGACGAGGTACTCGTGCCTCCTGAGGACATTGCTCCTGCCGAAACTCCCGAGGCCATGACCCTGTCCGATCTGCAGGACGGCCTTGTAGCGCTGGAACGGGTTTTTGGAGCAGAGATTCTCATCGAACAGCTTACAGAGGTGGACGAGTTCACCCTGTTTGTGCCTACGGAGGCCGCGCTGGAAGGCCTCTCGGATGAGGCCCTCGATATGTTGGACCAGGATCAAGAGGCGCTGCGTCGCTTGCTGCAGCACCACATTGTTACCGAAATCCTGTTGGCGGCCGATTTCGCCACACTTACCGAGACCACGACTCTGGCCGAGCTAACAATCCGCTTGCAGACTGATCCACTGGCCGTTGATGGCGTTCCGGTGGTCTTTGGGGACTTTATCGTGCATCGTGGCATAGTGCATCTCATCGATGGCGTCTTGATGACGCCCGAGTTGGAGATGCTCAAAGATCCGATGATCGAGATCACACCGACGCCCGACCCGGAAGTCGACGTCACACCGACACCCGAGATCGAGATCATCACGCCGACGCCTGAAGAAGTCACGCCGACACCGACGCCTGAGGAGGTCACGCCGACACCGACACCTGAGGAGGTCACGCCGACGCCTGAGGAGGTCACGCCGACGCCGACGCCCGACCTGGATGTGACGCCAATCCCGACACCGGATCCAGAGATCACCCCCACGCCGGACGTTGAGGTCGCGCCGGCCCCGTTGCTCAGCCGCGAGTTTAGCCTGGTTGGCATGTTGCGAGCCATGGTCGTCTCTGGCCTGCTGGAAGAGTTGGAAGAAGTAGGCCCCTTTACCCTGTTTGGCCCCAGCGACACCGCTGTGAACAAGCTTCCGCCCGAGAAAGCTTTGCAGATGGCCCATGACCCCGATGCCCTTCGCATGTTGCTGGAGATGCACATTGTGCCGGGAACCTATCTCGGCGACGATCTGGCTCCCGGATCGCTGGAAACGCTACGAGGCGAGGACTTGACACTGACCCTGGATCCGCGCGACGGCCGGCTCATGGTGAATGGGGCGCGTATCCTCTGGGTAGACATGCGCATCGGCGATGTTGTGATTCACATCATCGATGAGGTGCTCTTGCCGCCCGAGATGATCGAGCCCATGCCAGAGATCACGCCGACGCCAGACCTAGAGCTTACACCGACACCCGATGTTGCGCCAACGCCGGATGCTACGCCGACACCGGATCTGGAGGTTACCCCCATTCCGACGCCTGAGATCGAGGTCACACCGACCCCAGAGGTCGAGGTCCAGCCCACGCCGGTCCCCGATGTAGGCAGCCTGGCCGAGGTTCTGCAACAGGATCCGCGCGTCGACCTGTTCGCATCGCTGTTCCACCTGGCCAGCGAAAAGGGGATGCTCGAGGCTGATGGTCCGCTGACGCTCCTGGCGCCGACGGATGCTGTCATGCGTAACGTTCCCAATGCGATGCTGCTCAGCTTTATCCGCCGAGACGCGGTGCTGACAGAGCTGCTCAACCATCACATCATCAGCGGCAATCTGCGGCATCGGGATCTGGCAGATCTCACGTCCGTCACAACCCTGGCCGGGCATCAGCTCGAGGTCTCGGTCGAGAATGACATTGTGCAGTTTGGCGATGCTACCGTCATCGATCAACTTGCTGCCGAGAATGGAACCCTCTATCTCATCGATGAGATGCTGCTCTATCCTGATATCCCGCTGGATATCATCGGACGGCTCTATGTGGAGGGCGAGTACACCCATCTCTTGCGTCTGCTCGAGATCTCGGGTGTGGCCAACACTCTCAGCCGCGGGGAGAATCTGACTCTGTTGGCCCCGAATGATACAGCGTTCGGAGAGCTCACCCTGGCTCAGATGGAGAATCTGACCGCGGATCCCGAGGCGCTGGCCCAGTGGCTGGAGCGACACATCATCCCCAGGACCATGACGGACCAGAACCTGTCTACGGTCACCGCCATTAGGACAGTTGCCGACGAGACGCTTACGGTGCGGGCTCGCAACGGCCGATTGTTTATCGGCGGCATGCGCGTTGTCGATCCCAATATCAGGGCCGATAACGGCATCATCCATGGCATGGACACGGTGGTGCTGCCCAGGCCCTAGCCTGGCCCACAAACACCCAGCCCCAGGGCCTGGCACATGCCGGGCTCTGGGGTTTTTCTATGGCGTCCGGACGCGCCAGAGGATCGGCAGATGGTGGCGGTGCCCGAGCTCGGGGGGCTGCAAACTCAGAAGAGCGGCGTGGGCATCAATGCGCCCCCAGCCTGTTTGCGCATCCCAGCCCGGGCTGTGCACATCCTGGGCGGTGCTGGTGATGACATGGGTCAACTGGAGCGCCGTCAGCGTCGGATCAGCGGCCCACAGCAGAGCCGCCAGGCCCGACACATGGGGGGCAGCCATAGAAGTGCCGCCCATGAGGCTGTAGGTAGAGGGCTTGTCACGGGTGTATGTGCTATAGATGTTGATCCCGGGCGCGGCCACATCCATCTCGGGCCCGCTGGCATAGTTCTTGGCGGGTTGCTCCTGCGAGTCGGTGGCCCCCACAGCCATCACGCCTGGCAGGGCCGCCGGATATTGGATCGGCCCCTCTTTGTTGCCTGCCGCAGCGACGATCAGGCAGTCGCGGTCAAGGGCATATGACACAGCCGCCGCCGCCGCTACTGAATAGGTGGAGCCCGCCAGGCTGAGATTGATGACGCGGGCGCCGTTATCTGCCGCATAGACGATCGCTTCGGCTACGTCGCTCCAAGCACCCGAGCCCTCTTTGTTAAGGACCCGCAGGGCCATCAGCTCCGCCTGCCAGCCCACCCCGGCCACACCGATGCCATTGTCTGTGTGGGCGCCGGCGATCCCGGCCACGTGGGTGCCGTGGCCGTTCAGATCGTGGGGTTGGGCGTTACCGTCCACAAAGTCCCACCCATGGACGTCATCGATATAGCCATTGCCGTCATCGTCCTGGCCCGTGCCCGAGATCTCACCGAGGTTGACCCATAGTTTGGCCTCAAGATCCGGGTGCACCAGGTCGATGCCCGAATCAACGATGGCGATGACCACGCCCTCGCCAAGGCTCCACTCCCAGGCCTGCTCCATGCCGATGAGGGGCAGGTTCCACTGCAGGCTATAGTCAGGATCGTTGGGGACAACTTCCTGCGCATAGACCAGCCCGTCCTCCTCGATCCACAGGACGTGATCGGCCAGCTGCTGACTCAGGATCTGCAGCGCCGTAGGCTGCCCGGGTAATGGACGGGCCCGCCACACATGGATGCGCGGGATGGGCGCCAGCGCCTCGAGCCCCAGAGTCGCCAGGTAGGCGCGGGACTGTTCTGGTGCGATATCGTCGGGGAGCCGCACCAGCAGGGGCAACGGTTCCCGCTCTGGTGCTGCCTGGACCAGGGCCCCTGGCGGCAGCAATATCAGTAACAGGCATAGCGCCAGCAAGGCGCGATACCAACGAGGAGAGGCTCCGTGATCGTGTGACATACCTGCATTATACAATGTACGACCCCCCTGCGTATATACCCCTGCGCCAACATCTTGTGCCTGGCTTGACGCCCCGCCCCTTTTCGCCTAGAATGTGCCCACAACAGACGAATAGCCTTCGGGGCAGGGTGAGACCCGCGTCAACTCCCGACCGGCGGTGTGGCCACCTGGCCAAGCCCGCGAACCAGCAATGGTAGATCCGGTGTGATTCCGGAGCCGACGGTACAGTCCGGATGAGAGAAGGCACAGGACAGGTTCTCGACCTCCTTTGTGAACGCCCCGTCGCTATTCAGCACGGGGGTTTTTCTTTTGGCAGCTTTTGTACGCACCCGATCCTATATGCCCACGAGGCGCCTGAATGGCCGTCACCTACGCCTGGAGCATCTCCTGGCGCCCGTGGTGCTGGTGGCGCTGCTGGGCCTGTGGGAGTTGCTGGTCTACCTGGGACAGTACCCGACCTTTATCCTGCCCACGCC
>SKRJ01000157.1 GCA_007118555.1 Anaerolineae bacterium
CGCGCCAGGGTGACGGCGCCGCCGTGCATGCGCCACTTCCAGAACTGGCCCTGCAACGTCAGCGGCGTCACGTCGTACCCGCTGTGCTGCTGGTACCCGACGAGCCAACTGTGGTGCGAGCCGGTGTCATACGGGCTCAGCAGCGCGATGCGCATGGCCCCTCGATCTCCCTAGGCATGCTCGTGGCCATGGTCGTGGGGGTGGGCGTGACCATGGTCATGGTCGTGGGTGTGGCCATGGTCATGGCCGTGTCCACGATCGTGGCTGTGACCGTGGCCATGATCGTGCGTATGGGCGTCAATCGGGCGGGGGCCGTGGGGCGCGTTCTCGATGGCGACGCCGATCCAGACGCGGACCATGTTGGGCCAGGCAAACTCTTTGCGGCCAAAGCCATAGCCCACCTGCTCCACCTGCATGGCGGGCCGCTGGAACGTGGCCAGCGTCGACAGGATCGCGGCGCCGGTGGGCGTCACCAGCTCGCCGCGGGCCTCGCTGGGCAACACGGGCGCCCTAACGTCGGCCAGCAGAGCCAGGGTCGCCGGGGCGGGCACGGGCAGCAGGCCATGCTCGGTGCGCACGACGCCGCTCCCCAGGGGCAACGGCGAAGCATACACCCGCTCGATGCCCATTCGCTCCAGCGCGATGCAGAACCCGACAATGTCCACCAGGGCGTCGATGGCGCCCACCTCGTGGAAATGCACCTCGTCCAGCTCGACGCCGTGGATACGGGCCTCGGCGGTGCCCAGCCGGGTGAACACCCGCAGGCTGTTGGCCACCACCGGCTCGGGCAGATCGGTGTCTTGCAGGATCTCGCGGATCAACGTGAGGTTGCGGGCGGGCCGCTCGCCAACATCGATGTCCAGCACGTCAAAGCGGCTCCCGGTGATGCCGTGCTGCTGGGCGGGCTCCAGCACGAGCCCATAGCCCTCCACGGGCATCCGGGCCAGGTCGTGGCGCAGATCGTCCAGCGGCAGTCCAGCGTCCAACAGAGCGGCCAGCAACATGTCACCGGCGGCCCCGGAAAAGCAATCGAAATAGGCGATGCGTTGGGTCACGTCAGAACCTCTCATCTTCTCGGTATGGGACGATCAATCGTCCTGGGCCAGGACATAGTGCAGCGCCAGGCGGGCCGTGGCCAGCAGACTGTCGCGGTGGGTACGCTCATAGGCGTGGCTGGCGTCCACCCCGGGGCCGATCAACCCCACGCGCACGTCGCCGCCCGAGCGCAGGAACGCGCTGCCATCCGAGCCATAGTGGGGATAGGTGTCGATGGAATAGGCGATCTCGTGGGCCTGGGCCAGCGCTGTCAGCCGGCGCCGCAGCGCCAGATCGTAGGGGCCGCTGCTGTCCTTGGCGCAGATGCCCACCGAGTACTCGTCCGAGTTCTGGTGCTCGCCCGTGGTGCTGGCGGCCATGTCGATCACCAGCAGCTCGTCCAGGTCGGCGGGCAGGCCCGCCGACGCGCCGTGCCCCACCTCCTCATAGTTGCTAAAGAAAAAGCTGGTGCGCCGGGCGGGCTGCTGCCCGCTACGCGAGAGCGCCTCCAGCACCGACAGCATCACCGCCACACCGGCCTTGTCGTCCAGATGGCGGCTCTTGATATAGCCGGTGTCGGTCAGTTCGACCCGCGGATCAAAGGAGACGAAATCGCCCACCTCGACGCCCAGGGCCAGCGTCTCGTCCTTGCTGGCCGTGCGCGCATCGAGGCGCACCTCCATGCGCTCGTCATCGCGCTTGCCCGTGCGGGCCTCGGCGCTGGTGTGCACGCTGGGGTTCACGCTCTGGATCGTGCCGCGATAGGTCTGCCCATCACGCACCGTGTGCACCGTGACATTCTCGTTCTCTACCGCATTCCAGGCATAGCCGCCCAGTTGGGTGAGCAGCAGCCGGCCGTTGGATTTGACCTCGCGTACCATGGCGCCCAGGGTGTCCACGTGGGCCGAGAGCGCCCGATGGCCGGTCAATGCTGCGCCCGGCAGGCTTGCCAGCAGGGCCCCCTTGGTCGTGCGCGTCATCACGAGCCCGGGCAGCGCCAGCGCCCGGAGCCGCGACTCGATGCGATCCATGATCTCGTCGTGATAGCCCGTGGGGCTGGGCGTCTCCAGTAGCTCGACCAATGATTCGACCAGATAGGCGCCGTCAATCTGTTCCGGCATTGCGCATCCTTTCGCGGGTGACTATCCACCCCGGCCATTCTATGGGCAATGGCCCTGCGGCGCAAACGGCCCTCCGAGCGTGTTCTGGCGCTGCTCCTTGACAGCACCCTCCGGACGGGGTACAAGCAGGCCTATGCCGACCAACAGCACATTACAGGATGGTGTCCCGATGCAGCGCGAACCGAGCAAGGCCATACTCTTGCACCCCAGCGACAATGTCGCGACGGCCCTGGCCGACCTGGCGGCCGGCGAGTCCCTGACGGTGACGCTGGACAGCGTCAGCACCCATGTGACTCTGCGCCAGGACATTGCCTTTGGACACAAGTTTGCCCTGTGCGACATCGCGATGGGCCAGGAAGTGTGCAAGTACGGCATGCCCATCGGCAAGGCGCTGGAGGACGTACAGGCCGGCGACTGGGTACACGTACACAACTGCCGCAGCCACCGCTGGGGTTTTCACAACGATCAGTACGGCGTGCAAGCATAGGGGGCGACCATGAGCGAGTTCCTGGGCTATGCCCGACCCGATGGCCAGATCGGCATCCGCAACCGTGTCGCCATCGTCTATACCACCCATTGCAGCATGGTGGTAGCGCAACGGCTGCAGGACCTGTTTCCCGAGGGCACCCAGCTCTTTGGCTACCCGGGCGGTTGCGCCCTGCGCGAGGCGCCTGTGAACAAGATCGTGGCCCTGGCCAAGCACTCGCAGTACGCCGCCGCACTCGTCGTCGGCCTGGGCTGTGAGGGTACCGACGCCTACATGGTGGCTGATGCCATCGCCGAGTCCGGCAAGCCGGTGGAGGCCATCAAGATCAACGAGTGCGGCGGCGACATCGAGACCATCCGCGCCGGCTCACGCATCCTGGTCGAGATGCTCCAGCAGGCGTCGCAGGCGGAGCGGGCGACCATGACGCCTGCCGACCTGATCGTGGGCCAGGAGTGCGGCGGCTCGGATGCCACTTCGGGGCTGGCGTCCAACCCGATCACAGGCGTCGCCGCCGACCTGCTCATAGAGGCAGGCGGCACCTACATGCACTCGGAGGTCAACGAGCTACTGGGCTGCGGCGAGATCCTGGCCGAGCGCGCCGCCAACCCGGCCGTGGCCGCCGAGGTGCGCGAGGCCATCGAGGAGGCCGAACGCCAGAGCTTTGCCTCGGGGCGCTTTTCCTGGGGCTATGGCAACATCCTGGGCGGGCTCACCAGCATCGAGGAAAAGTCGTACGGCTGCCTGGCCAAGTCGGGGACGTCGCCGCTGCAGGGCATCCTCCGGCGCTATGAGCGGCCGCCCGGCGCGGGCTATTACATCCAGATCGGCGAGCCAGGCTCGGGGACCTTTTCCGGCGACCCCGAGGGGATCAACCAGTTTGCCGCCTGTGGCGCCCACCTGGCGCTCTTTACCACGGGCTGCGGCTCGACCACAGGCGGCCTGATCCCGGTCATCAAGATCATCGCCAATCCCCACCGCGCCCAGCTCATCGCCGACAACGCCGACCTGGACGCCACGCCGGTGATCCGCGGCGAGCGCACCATCCAGGAGATGGGCGAGGCGCTCTATGCCGAGATCCTGGCCGTGGCGGCGGGCAAACGCACGAAATCCGAGATCTATCGCCATTACGAGGCGTGAGGGACTGTGAGTTGCCACAGGGAAGATGGGTTGGGACGGGGCACACTGGGTTGGCACGGGGGCCAACCCCTACAGTGAGGCCGTCGGGGCGTCAGAGCCCCGCTGCATCGCCCGAGTCGTGCGGCGTGCCCCCAGGGGAACTCGAATCCCCGTCGTAATGCAGGAACTGTACACGCGGCCTGGAGACCAATACCGGCCCCCACTGTAGGGCAGGACCCGTAGGGGCTGCCCCCCTGTGGCAGCCCGGCAACGCTGTAGGGGCTGCCCCCTTGTGGCAGTCCGGCAACGCTGTAGGGGCTGCCCCCTGTGGCAGCCCACGAAAAAAGACACGAAAGGTCGCACTCCGAGGGGAGAGAAAGCATGAAGATCACGGGCGTCGATACGTTGTTGGCCTTTGGCGGGCGGCAGACCTGGGTGTTTGTCCGGGTCGAGACCGACGCGGGCATTACGGGTGTGGGCGAGGCCAGCGTCGAGGGCAAAGAGCAGGCGGTGTGCGCCGCCGTCGACGACCTGGCGCGCCAGATCATGGGCCGCGACCCCACCCGCATCGAGCAGAACTGGCAGATCATGTATCGCCACGGCTTTTGGCGCGGCGGCATCGTGCTCCTTAGCGCCCTGAGCGGCATCGAGCAGGCGCTGTGGGACATTACCGGCAAGGAACTGGGCGTGCCCGTGTATCGCCTGCTGGGCGGCGCCGCTCGCGATCGGGTCCAGCTCTACACCCACTGCGGCGGACGCACCGCCGAGGAGCTGGCCGCCAACGGCGCCGCTCTGGTCGAGGACGGCTGGGGCGCGCTCAAGATCGGCAGCCTGGGCGTCGAGGGGTTTGTCACCGAGTCGCGCTGGACCCAGGCCATCGTCGAGCGGGTCCAGGCCCTGCGCGAGGCCGTCGGCCCCGACGTCCTGATCGGGATGGATTGCCACGGGCGCCACACGCCCGGCCAGGCGATCCGCCTCATGCGCGCCCTGCTGCCTCTTGACATGGCGTTTGTCGAAGAGCCCGTGCCGCCCGATAACGTTCAGGCTATGCGTCGCGTCGCCCTGGCCGAGACCGGCGTGCCCCTGGCCACCGGCGAGCGCCTCTTTACCAAATGGGGCTATCGCGAGCTGCTGGAGGCCCAATACGCCGACATCATCCAGCCCGACGTCTGTCACTGCGGTGGCCTCTTGGAGAGCCGCAAAATCGCGGCCATGGCCGAGACCTATCATGTGGCCGTGGCGCCCCACAACCCGAACGGTCCCGTGGCCACCGCCGCGTCGCTCCATCTGAGCGCCTGCCTGCCCAACTTTCGCATTCTCGAGTACGCCCAGAACCAGCCCTGGCGCAATCAGGTGCTGGTCGAGCCCCTCGAGATCGTGGATGGACATGTGACGCTGCCGACCACGCCGGGCCTGGGCGTCGAGCTCGACCTGGAGGCCATCGCCGAGATGCCCTACCAGCCGCGAGACTATCCGGGAGCCTTTTGGCCCGACGGCGGCGTGGCCGACATCTAGGGCCCGGCCTGCCAAGAGAACTCGCCTGGCATGGCCGCAAGAGATTTGACCACGGCCTTCGCACATGCTACAATAGGCAGAGTTTGGCCCCCATCGTCTAGAGGCCTAGGACACAGCCCTTTCAAGGCTGCGACGGGGATTCGAATTCCCCTGGGGGCACCTACCGTATAGTGCTGAAAAGTAGCGTGAGAGCGAATGAGGCGCGACCGGCCTTGAGCCGAGTCGCGTCTTTTGCTGTTGGACCGCTTTTTACGGCGATTCCACGCCCTGGTGCTGACAGCCCGTTGACTCTGTGCGGGCAGCGCACTATGATGCCCCCCTGTTGGGATGGCCTCGTGCATCCTCCCCTGCCCACAAAAGAGGTCCTGATGAAAAAGAAGCATGCGCTGATGCTTGTCACAGTCTCGCTGCTGCTCGCCATGGCGCTGCCCCTGGCGGCCCCCGCGCACACGGACGCCCCGACCGATCCGGATGCGCTACAGGCCATCGAATCCTTTGTGGAGTATGCCAATGCGATGGGCCTGCCGGACAAGAACAGCGCCCCAACTCCAGCGGTCGACGCACACCCGCAAGGGACACGGTATGGGCAGTGGTGTAACACGGCCCCCATCGTCATACCTGAGCTGGGAGCGGCCACGCCCTATCCCTCCACCATCCAGATCTCATGGTATCAGGGGGTCACTGTGTGGGTCCGAGTGCACCTGCTGGAGTTGACCCACAGTTTTCCCAGCGACATTGACATCCTGCTCGTGGGCCCGCAGGGACAGAATCTGGTTCTTATGTCGCAGGCCGGCGGGGGGCAGTCGGTCTCTGATATCGACCTCATCTTTGATGACCGTGCGGCGGACCCGCTACCCTTTGCTCAGCCGATCGCATCCGGCATCTATCGGCCTACCAGCTATAGAAACAAACCCTTTCCGCCGCCCGCGCCAGAGTCCTCGGGCGAGACCGCGCTGAGCATCTTTGAGGGCATAAGCCCCCATGGAACATGGGAGCTCTACGTGGCGGATCGTCATGAACATGATGCCGGGCAGATCGCCGGAGGCTGGTGCCTGGAGGTCTTTGAGCCTGCGCCGAGACTTGTCGTGGAACCCACAGAGCTGCGCCAACCATTCTCCCCGCAGCAGCAGACTATGGTGCCTCTGACGCTTGCCAACGAGGGGCACACAGACCTGCATTGGGCCCTTACTCACAGCCCCGCCACCGACGCCCCACAGGGCAGCCCGATCTACTATCATAGCCGGAATACCTTTGATAAAGCCTTTCCCGGCCTGCCCGTCGAGGATTTCGAGGCGGGGAGATGGGAAGGGCAGCAATTGTGGTGGTGTCCGGCCCCTTTCAATGCGCTAACCGACAACGAGTGCTTTCAGCCAGGCGATATTCTGCCCGGTGTCAGCTTTCAAGACAATCCTCTGAACGATGCCGAGGGGGGCAATCCGTACGGATTGGTCGGCAACAACGGTTACGCGGGGGCTCTCAGCCGGAATATCGTGGCCGCTACGGCGCCGGAAGCCTTTGAGATGCTCTTTGATCCCCCTGTCAACGCGGCCGGCATGGATCTGGTGCACTACTATACCGATGGGGCGGTGGTCGATATCACGATCTATGATGCTGACGATGTCGAGATTGCTGCAACGCAAGCGATCGGCAGCAATGCAGGCTACTTCTGGGGCGTGTACTCCCCCATCCCTATCGGACGCATACACATCCATTCCACCCTTGGTGACAGTGATGGTTGGGAGGGTGTCGACAATGTCGCTTTTGGCCAGGTGGGCGCATCCTGCAGTACCCCAGAGGAGATACCCTGGCTCACGGTCAGTTCCATAGGGGGCGTCTTGCCCATGGGCGAAGGCGTCAGTCTGGATGTGACGATGGACAGGACAGGGCTCGCCCTCGCTACCTACACCGCCACACTATGCATCAGCAGCGATGCCCCCTTGCGCCCCCTGGTAGAGGTCTCCCTCGCGTTGGAGGTGCCGCCCTACCTGGTCCGATTCCCGATCACGGCGCGGTAGCAGGCGCATCGGCTGTCTGAGCGGCAAGAGCTCCGAGCGCCGCATTGGGATGGGCGTGGCCTGACCATCCGCCGGCACGCAGAGCCACCGCCGAGGAGCTCCGGCGCGGTCACCAGGTGCATCGTCAACAGGATGGTGCTGCTCTCCCACGCACCGGGCCCAAGGCTGTCTGCGCACTTGTGAGGTTGCTCGCCCGAAATCGACGGGCGATAGGCCAACGCAACGACGACAGCCCATCCAGCCCAGCGATCTAGTCCAGCATCTCTATGGCTCTCTGCTTTTTATCGACGGCCACGCGCACATACGCGAGCCCGCGCTCGAGCGAGTTCGTGTCACGCCC
>SKRJ01000230.1 GCA_007118555.1 Anaerolineae bacterium
CATGGGCGTTCAGCCCCGTTACCACCCACGCTTCCTGGAAATAGTCATAGTTGCCCATGCCATAGCCCGAGGCGTAGCGCGACGCCACGCCCAGCGAGCGCAACATGACCACCATGGCGCTCGCGGAATAATCGCAGTAACCCCTCTGCACATCGAACAGGAAATACTCGGTGATGTCCATATCCAGCGGCGGCGGCTCCAGGTCGAGATCGTACTCGTAGCGCCGAATGTAGGACTCGATGGCGCGTGCCTTTTCATAGCGGGTCTCGGCGCCCGCCTCTGTCACGATCTCTAGGGCGAGCTCCCTCACCCGCTCCGGTATCTCGGGCAGGTCCAGGTAGCGCGCGGCGATCTCCTCGGGGTACTCGTCCTCCGCATCCAGCAGGTCGTCTGTGGTCGGCTGCGGAGCGTAAGAGACCACGGTGTACTCGGTCTCCTCCAGGATGATGCCGATCAGATCGTTCTCCCCTCGATGGATCACTGCATACTCCTGCTCCAGCAGAACGGGCGCGTTGATGCCAAAGACAATGTTGCTCCGCGGCTCGTTGAGGGTAAAGGTCTGGGTTATGACCGTGTGCGGATAGTCAGGGATCTCCCACGGCTCCTCCGCCGCCATCACGCTGACATTGCGCTCGCTGGTGTCCCAGCCGCTGCCGGTGTAGATGTCATAGGTGCGCTGACGCCAGTAGCGCCGCTCGACAAACCGGCGGGGATCGAGACCCTCTGAGGCAGCCATCTCCTCCAAGACCTCAAATGGCGGCGGAGGCGGATCGCTGATCACGACGGTCATGATCAGGTTGTCGACAGGATCACTGCCCAACCCCACGTCATGGGGCAACAGCCCTCTCTCGATCGTCTGTTGCATGCCTGGTGGCGCATCAGGGACCGGATCGCGTCCGGCAAAGGCTCGATCCAGGCGATCGTAGAACTCTAGCATACCGGGGCCATAGTTGTCCCAGAAAAAGAACACGGCACGATTGTAGGTATAGTAGGGCGTGATGAGGCCCAAAACCAGCACCGCCGTGGCGATTGCTGTCCCTGCAATCAGGGTATCCCGGCGGAGCTCGGTGGAAAAGTCCAGGCCGTGCTGCTCCCAGAGACGCTCCAGGCGGTTGGCATTGGCGTAAACGAGGATCACCAGCATCAGGGCCGTAAAAATGTGGACATAGCCGGCGCCGATGTAGGTCACGGCGGCGTTCGAGACGATAGCCGCGCCCAGAGGCAGCAGCGCAATCAGGGCCCGCTGCGTGCGGACCAGCTCAAAAGCCGCATACCAGCATATGACCCACACCGCAAAGGAGGTGACCAGCCAGAGCGCCGTGATATCCTCACTCCCCAGGCCGGCCTGCACATCGGCATACCAGGTGGTCAGATTCGCTATGGCAGCCTGTGCCTGGTTGCTCATGTGGGTAATGCCCTCAAAGGCGGGCAAAGGAAAGACCCACTCACGATACATGGCCCCGTTCCAGAGCCAAACGATCGCCTGCCACAGATCGCCGAGAACCACTCCTACAGAGGGCAACAGGCCCGTTGCCAGATGCACGCTATAGGTGAGTCCGACGCCAAGGCCAACGATCCATGCCAACTGGCCCGGGAAGCGGGATCGCCCCAATAGGATACCCGCCGCAAGGGACAGAATCACGACATAGAGCAGGCGCTCCGCTTCAGGCAGCCACTGGCTCTCGGCAATGGCGAGTGGCAGACACATAGCTGCCAAAAAGAGCAGCACGAACAGACCCCAGCCAGCGCGGGGCCGTTGCCGCTCCATCGTCAGAGAGGATGTGGTCATGTCTGGTCACCTTCCGATACGCCCACCGGCACCCACTCGGCATCTTCTTTCGGGTTGACCACGACAACCCGCCCGGTGCCCAGCACCTTGTACTCGGGCTCCTGACGCTCTTTTTGGGCGGTTGGTGCAAAGCGAAAGCCACTATCGACAATATGTGCCTCGACCCCGAGATCGGCCAGCGCGCCATGCATGTTCCGGGCGCCATCCTGCCCACCAAAGCTCGCTGCGTCCAGCAACACGGCGCTGGTGTGCACCCCATGCGCCATGAGGGCGGCCAGCTCGTGCAGCCAGGCACCGTCAACCGACGGGGTGATCACCACCACGGTGATATTGCGGCTCATGGCAGGTATGCACATCCGCAGCAAGTCGCTGATCGATATGTCCGCCACGGCATAGACGCCAGCCAGCACCTGCAGCATTTCCCACAGTTGCTGGTGGCCCTTTTGGGGCGGAATGAGCACCGGGCCTCCGTTGTGGGTGGCCAGACCAACGGCCCGGTTGGCCCGCAGCATCTGATTGGCCAGCGACGCGGCCAGTGAAACGGCATACTCCTGGGTCGATTCGGGACCGGTGCCGACATGGACGTCGCGATCCATGTCGAGGACGATCCACGCATCGCCGGTGGGCTCGAGATCGAACTCCTTGACAAAGAGACTCTCCTGCCCGGGCGACGAACGCCGAGCCGTGGTACGCCAGTGAATGCGCTTTAAAGCATCTCCCGGGGCATAGTTGCGAATTGAGGCGGCATTCGTCGTGACATCGAGGCTGCGCAGCGCGTGGCGCCCAACGCCATGGGCAAACCCTCGCGGTTGCACCATCTGGGGCAGATCCGACACGGCCGGATACACGACAAAGGTGTCGGTGTGTTCATCCACCAACTCGACGTGGAAAAAGCCAAAGGGATCCCCGGTGGTGACGCGCAGGGGGCCCAGCGTAAAGATGCCGCGCAACTTGCACACACCTCGCGAGGTCCACTGGTGCGAGGACTGGGATCCCAGGCCGATGGCCCGACTGGCATCGTATCCTATCATATTGCTGTACTCGCGGACCTCGGCCCACAAGACCGGAATCCACGAGTCATTGTGCATCACCCAGCGCTCCTGGATCACGTCGCCAACCTGCGCCCAGCCATAGCGACGCTTGCGGGTGATGGACAAGCCACGCGCCAGGCCACGGGCCCAGATATAGGCGACAAGCAAAAGCGCCAAAAGGACGACCAGAATGAACATGATCGGGCGCGCAGGGGAGAATATCTGAATCAGCAACAAGCCGACCACAAGGACAACGGGGAGCCACGATTGCAGACGAACAGTGGATCTTGGCATCGTTATGAAGGCCTCCAACATAGAGTATACCACGTCTGTCCGACTCAATCGAATTACCAGATTATAGCATACTCGTAGCCACCCACGATTTCTGTGGGTCATGCGCCTCGGGCCACCGAGGTGGCACGCTATCGTCCGGGACCATTGACAGAGGCATGCGCAGTGGTAGAATAGAGATCGAGTCGCCCAGAGCGAGCGCCGTAAACCGAAATACGACTCGAAGGATATACCAGGACATACCCTATGCAAAAGATCGCAGTTCTCACCAGCGGGGGCGATAGCCCCGGCATGAACGCCGCCATCCGAGCCATCGTTCGAACCGGCCTAGCCGCAGATATGCAGGTGTTTGGCGTAGAGAACGGATTTGCGGGGTTGGTGCACGATCAGATGCGCCGCCTCTCTTCGCGCGATGTGGGTGGCGTCATGCGTCGGGGTGGCACGTTTCTTGGCAGTGCCCGCTCCGAAGAGTTCCGCCAGCGGTGGGGTCGCGAGCAGGCTCTTGACCACCTGCGCACCCGACGGATCGACGCGCTGATCGTCATCGGCGGCAACGGCTCGCAGACCGGGTCCAATGCTCTGCTGGAGATGGATTACCCCGTTGTGGGCGTCTCGTCGACGATCGACAACGACCTGGTGGGGACGGACATCACCATCGGCGCGGACACCGCCATCAACGTGGCGCTCGAGGCGATCGACCGGCTCAAAGTTACGGCCGCATCCCATCGGCGGGCCTTTCTCGTCGAGACCATGGGACGCGATTGTGGCTACCTTGCGCTCATGGCCGGCATCGCAGGGGGCGCGGAGGTGGTCTCCATCCCCGAGCACGATCTCGGCCCCGAGGAGATCGCCGCTGGCCTGCACGATGCCTATGCGCGGGGCAAGAGCCACGCCCTCGCCGTTGTCGCAGAGGGCGCCAGTCACACCGTCGAAGAGCTGGTACACTATTTTGACGAGCATCGCCACGAGACCGGGTTCAACCTGCGGGTGACGATTTTGGGCCATGTGCAGCGCGGAGCGGCCCCCACCGCCTCCGACCGCCTGCTGGCTTCGCGCCTGGGTTCGGGCGCGGTCACGGCCCTGCAAGAGGGTCGCATCGGTATGCTGGTGGGGCTGCACGGCGATCACCTGGGGTATACGCCCCTCGATCAGGTAGCCGGCCGCACAAAGCTGGTCGATCTCGATGCCCTGCCCTTTGCCCGCGTGATGGCCCGGTAGGGCCAGAGCAAGCCTAGATGCCAGGCACCCCGGTAACGCGGCATGCTCCTGTGACTACTCTTGTTTCTGCTTTTGTACGTTTGCAGCTTGTTATGTCTTCATGCTGTTGCCACCGGTGTTTGTGTTCTGGCGTTGGCGCCTCTATACTGTCGATCAAGATCAATGCAAAGGAGAGTGAATGCCATCGTCCGCACAGCGCCCGCGTGTCGAGATCCACACCGATGGTGGTGCCGATCCGAATCCAGGACCGGGAGGATGGGGCGCCGTTCTGCGGAGCAGGGGGCATCTCATTGAGCTCTCCGGCTATGAGCCCCACACCACCAACAACCGTATGGAGCTCACGGCTGCCATCGAGGCACTGCGCTCGCTCAACACCCCGTGTGAGGTGGATCTCTACACCGATTCCCAGTACCTTCGGCGTGGCATCACCGAGTGGATTTCGGGCTGGCAAAAGCGCAACTGGATCCGGGCCAATGGCAGCCCGGTGGTGAATGTCGATCTATGGAAGGCCCTCGACGCGCAGACGCAGCAGCATACGGTGCGTTGGCACTGGGTCAAGGGACATCGTGGCAATCGCTGGAATGAGCGCGCAGACAGACTGGCCACCCAGGCCAGACGGTCGCGCACGCCGCGCCGCAAAGAGACGACGCGTGAGAAGGCTCCCTCTACGGTCGACCGGGGCCAGCCTGCCAACGAGCGTCCACCGGCAGAGGAGCCACTACCCAGCTATGCCATCTACAGCCGCGCCTGCGCCCTGGGCACGCCCGGCCCTGCGGGCTATGCAGCGCTGGTGATCGACGATGAGGGACGCGTCATCGAGCGCACCGGCGCATGGCCCCTGGCGACCAACAACGAGGTAGAGCTGTGGGCGGTGATCGCGGGGCTGCAAGCCCTGTCCGAGCCCGCCAGGGTGACGGTGCACACGCCGTCACAGTATGTGCTGGGTGGCGCCACGCGCTGGTTGGCGGGCTGGGAGCGGAACAGCTGGCGCACCGCGGCCGGCAAGCCGGTCAAGAACCGCGAGCTCTGGCGCGAACTGATCCAGGTCATGGGTGACCATGACATGCAATGGGAGTATCTGGGGGCCGATGCCCCTGGCGACTGGTCCGATCGAGCGGCAGCCCTGGCTCGTGAGCAGGCAGAAAAGCAACGGGAAAGTCAGCCCAACAAGTAACCTAAGGCACGCGCTCAGAACGAGGAGTAGACATGGCCAACATCATCACACTCGCGCGCTTTCCACTCCTCATTCTCGTCATCCTGTTGCTCTATATGGAGAGCCCGATAGCACGCCTGATCAGCGCGGCCCTCGTGGTGCTCCTGATTGCGATGGATATGATCGACGGTCTCATTGCGCGGGCGCGCCATGAGGACAACCTGCTGGGCAGCGTGCTCGATATCATGGCCGATCGCTCGGTGGAACAGGTCATGTGGGTCGTCTATGCGCACCTGGGCCTGATCTCCGTGGCAATCCCGATCATCTTTATCCTGCGTGGCGTCATCGTCGACTCTTTGCGAGCCGCGCAGATCGGCGGCGAGAAGACGCCTTTCCAGGTCACGCAGAGCCCCATCGGCAGGTTTGTCGTCGCAAGCCCCTGGATGCGCAGCAGCTATGGCGTCATCAAGATGCTCTCCTTTACGGGGCTGGCCCTCGCCCATGCCCTGCTCGCCTATGTCGCCCTGGGCGCTGTGGCAGATGGCGTCGCGGATACGGTATGGCTGATCTTTCGCATCCTGAGTTGGATCGCCACGGCGTTTTGCATTGTGCGTGGCTTGCCGGTGATCATCGAGTCGTACTCGGCGCTCCAGGCCGAGGATAGCGCCGAAAGTCGGTGAGGCCCTGTCGGTGAAGGCGCAGGACATCTTTGGCAGCCCGCCGGGCCTTGTGCTGGGCATGTTCATTGCCCGCGTTACGCCCCCTCGCTTTGGCTATTGGCTAGCGCGCCGGATGGCCCGCTGGATGCGGCGCAATCGTTATGACATGTTCCGCACGCTGCGTGAGAACCTATCCTACGTTGTCCCCGAAGCGGACAACGCCGCCCTGGATGACCTTACCGAGGAGGCAGTCTATCAGGCAGGGTGCTGCTACTTTGACATGTTCCACTATCGCCCCAAGGACATCCTGAGCAAGGGCATCGTGCAGTATGATCCGGAGGAATGGGCCGAGGCATCGCGGCTCTTTGCCGATGAGAGGGGCACAGTGGCTGTGGGCGCGCACATGAGCAACTTTGACCTGGCGGCCCACTGGTTTGTGCTACAGGGGTTTGCGCTTCAGGCGCTCAGTCTCCCCAATCCGGATCGGGGCGATCGGGTGATCAACAATCTGCGAAGGGAGCGAGGCATCGATGTGACGCCCATTTCGGTGCGATCGCTGCGAGACGCCGTGCGGCGACTGCGCCAGGGCGGCGTCATCATCACAGGAGTCGACCGCCCCGTCACCCACGAAGAGGACGAGACCCTGTTCTTTGGAGCGCCGGCGGTCCTGCCTCGTGGGCACATCCGCCTGGCGCTCCAAACCGATTCGCGGGCCCTGGTCGTCTACTGCCTTCGCCAACCCGACGGCTATTACCGCCTGCACCTGTCAGAAGGCATCGAGATGGTGCGAACCGGTGACCGCAAACAAGACATTGAGGTCAACACTCGCCGTGTCCTCGCCCTGATCGAAGACTCGATCCGGAGCGCACCAGAGCAGTGGATCATGCTGACGCCGGTGTGGCGCCGGCCGGCCGGATCGCGCTAGCTCCGGGCCAGATCCTCCTGTGCTTCTCGCAGGTGACGCAAGGCATCCTCAAAGGTCGCCGCGCTCTGTGCAAGGCTGATCAGCCCCGTGGCCGAGGCGCAACGCTCCTCCAGCCCATGCAGCGCTTCCGAGGCCCCTTGCTGGCGGAGTTCTCCGGCCCGGCGCTGCGCCCGATCGAGATCCGCGCTGGCGGCGCGAAACTCGCGATTGAGCTTGTCCTGGGCGCTGCGTAGCTGCTGTTCCATGCCCTGATAGATCTGCGCTGCTTCTTCGGCCATCTTGACGGCGCGACGCATCTGGTTGGCGGCCTCCTCGAGCAGATCCGCCTGACGGCTGGCCTCCTGATGGGTCACCGCACGCTCCACCAGTGATTCACCATCCGCCAGATCCCACTCGATCTCGCCCCACTGCGAGTCCTGCAGCAGGGTACGGATCGTCTTGCGGCTCTTTTGCAC
>SKRJ01000007.1 GCA_007118555.1 Anaerolineae bacterium
ATGACGACTATTACACCCAACCGGGCAAGCTGTTCAACCTGATGAGCCCGGCCCAGCAGCAGGTGCTGTTTGAGAACACGGCCCGCGCCATGGGCGACGCGCCCGAGTTTATCAAGATCCGACACATCAAGAACTGCATGCAGGCCGATCCGGCCTATGGCAAGGGCGTAGCGGACGCCCTGGGCATCCCGATGGCAAAGGTCGAGGAGGCCGAGGAGGCAACGCCGGGCGGAAGCTCCTGACGTCGTCGATTCATGAAACAACAGGCGTACCCCGAGTCAACGGGGTACGCCTGTTCGTTCACAGGGGGATCGCCTGCCAGTGGCCGCCTTAGTGGGCTGCCTCAGTAGATACCAGCGAGCACCGGGGCCAGCAGTAGCCCGCCCAGCCCGATCAGGATCGCCAGCACAATCATCGGGATGAGCAGGCGCCGCATCAGATCGCCCTCCACGCGGCGCAGCCCCAACACGCCAGACACGGCGGCGATGTTGAGTACCGAGATCATGTTGCCGGGGCCGGTGCCTGCGTTCTGCAACGCCACGATCAGGGTGCGCGATAGGCCCAGATCGGCAGCCGCATCGTGTTGAACCACACTGAACAGGATATTGGACGAGGTGCTGCTGCCCGTCATGAACGAGCCCAGCGAGCCCACCCAGGGCGCCACAAAGGGATGCGCCTGGCCCGCAGCTTGCGCCAGAGCCATGGACAGGGCCTGCATCATGCCCGGCAGATCGTCGGGGTTCGTGGCCGAGCGGATCATCACCTGAGCCATCGAGATCGCCACGACCAGGGTCAGGGCGATGGTGGCCGTCTGGCGGAACGTCTTGCCCCAGGCAGCAGCGGTTTCCTTGAGCCCTATACGATGGAAAAGAGCTGTAAGAATCGCTACAGGGATAAAGGGTATCACGCCGGGGATAAAAAGAGGACGCAGGGTAAAGGCAATGTCCTGGCCCAGAATCTGCTCCCACTCCAGGACGACCCCGCGGAGCGGCTCGCGCAGTCCCAGCCCAGGCATACGCGTTACAAAGAGCAGCAACACCACCAGCATGTAGGGTGCCCATGCCAGCCAAACCGACATCGTACCTTCACCCGCCTCGCCCGATGATTCCGAGGTCTGCGCCTGGCTCTCCTCCTCGGGCAGGCGCCACACATCCTTGGGCACCAGCACGCCATGGCGCACCATCAAGAGGCCGGTGCCCAGTGCAGCTACCCCTGCCATAGCCGAAGGGAGCTCGGGCCCCACAAACCAGCCGACGAGAAACTGGGTCAGGCCCGCCACAGCGCCCAGGGCGAGGGCAAAGGGCGCGGCCGACCGCGTCGCACGCCACGCATCCGCCAGAGAAGAGGTGTCCTCAGAGGACTGGCCCTCAGACCCAAACCAGTAGATCAGCAAAAAGACCCCCATCAGACCCAGGAGGGCCAGCATGGTGCCGGTGAATACGCCTGTCCATCCCGCCACCTGCCGCAAAAAGGTCAGTGGCTCCATGGTGCCCCCGAGCACAGCCTCGTCGATGACCGCGCCGATGCCGCCCAGCACGGGCACGCCCGCCGCCCCCAACGGCGGATTGGGCACATTCATCAGGAGGCCGAACGTGGCAGCCGCCATGGGCGTAAAGCCCAGGCCCGTCAGCAGGGGCGCGCCCAGGGCCCCCGGCGTGCCAAAGCCCGCGACCCCCTCGATCAGGGTCATGAATCCCAGGCCGATCAAGAGCAGTTGGATGCGGGCGTCCTGGACAACGTCGCCAAAGTGCACCCGGATGGCGTCGATGGCGCCGCTGGCCTGCAGATGATTCATCAGCAGGATGGCGCCAAAGACGATCAGGATGATGTCTATCGACTGGAGCACGCCGTAAAAGGCTGCGGCAACCCACCACCCGAGCTCCATATCCCACAGGAACAGGCCGAGCGCCGACGCGATCACCCAGCCCACGGACATGGCGCGCACGGCCGACCAGCGCAGCCCGACCATCAGTACCAGTATGACGACGATCGGCAGGCTTCCGGCGAGGGCCAGAGTGGTTATTGGCATGCGATTATCTCTTTCTTTGAGGTCCAGGCCCCTTGTTTCCTCTTTTGCGGCAAGGCGCCAGAGCACCATACCGTAGCGTGCATTTTACCGCCAGGCGGGGTTGGATGCAAGAGCGCTACCTGACCTGCCATGGCTCTCGTTCCCTCTGTTCGCCTCTTTATTTCCATCCACGCACTAGGTCGACACCTTCTCCACGATTCGTTCACATCTGCGGCCTATGATGGCATCGCAGACGAGGTTGCAGAGCATGTGAAGGAGGTTGTCAGAGATGAAGATCGTGACATTTGGGTTGGCGCTTGCCATCCTGCTCATGGCAGGATTGGGAATCACGGGGGTAGCCTTGGCCCAGGGGCCGGATACCGCCCCCATGCCGGGCGTCGGCGTCCGCTGGGGCCGCATGGGGGGCCATGCCCGCCTGGGCGGGGGCATCGTTGCCGAGTCGGTCGGGGAGGTTCTGTTGCTGACGCCCACCGAGATTCGTGACGCACGCGCGCAGGGCCAGACTCTGGCCGAAATCACGCGGGCACAGGCCGCCATCGACAGTACCCTGATAGAGCGCATCCGAGTCGCAGAGGCTGCTGGCGCACTGACGGCAGAGCAGGCCGCCTGGCTGATCGCCAAGATAGACGCGGTATGTGAGAGAATGGAGAACCCCTTCGCTCCCGGCGGGCCGCTGGGCATCCATCGCGGCAGCTAGAGTGCCCGTTGGCAAGCTGCAACGAGCTTAACCCGCGCTTGTCCGGAAAAACAACCAGAGCCGGAATTTCTTCCGGCTCTGGTTGCGCTTGGGTCCAAGGGTGTTGTTTGTTGGATGCAGAGCAAGCCCTGGCAGGCTAGCCGCGCGGATCGACGATGCGCCCCCAAAAGAGGATGGCGCCGGTCGCTCTATCGCGGATGCCAAACAGGAACGGCCTGTCGATGGTAATATCGACGATCTCCATCGGCGCCGACTCGGTGGCCACGATGACGGCGGTGGCCGCGGCGGCCTCGGTGCCCTCTTCGTCGACCTCGATAAAGGCCTGGTGCACCACGTCATCGATGAACAGCTCGCGGGTGCCATCCATGCCGGACAGGTCCGCCACCTGGTAGACAAAGGCGTCGGTCATGCCCATGGCTTGCAGAGTTTCGGCCAGGGCGACGCTGGTCTCGGCGCGAAAGCGGGGCAGCGCCAGGTTGACCGTCCCATGCTCCAGATCCGCCACGATGCGCTGCAGGGTCGCGCTGTCGAGATCGCCCTCGAACCCATCCAGATCCTCGGGCATGATCACCAGCATGGCGACCTCACCGCCCACATAGGGCAGCTCTACCGCAGTGTAATCGGCGGTCACGGTGTGCCGGAAGCGGTCCACCTGGCGCATCATCGGCACCTGGATCTCGGTGTCGCCGGGCAGGTAAAAGGGCGCATCCTGGGTCAGCCCCTCGGGGAACTGCATCATCCACGAGGCATTCATGTAGATGGCATTCACCAGCACCAGACGGGTCAGCTCGTCCAGGCTGTCCTCCGCCAACAGGTCCTGGATGCGGTCTTCGGTCTGCTCCTCGACCCAGCGGTTGATCTCGAGCCGCACGGCGTCCGGGTCGCTGGTATAGTCCACCAGGCGCAGGCCGGCGCCGTAATACTGGGCCAGCAGGTCCAGGTAGGCCTCGCGGAAATCGTAATCGTACTGGCCCCAGAGCGCGTTGGCCAGGCGCAGGGTAAACTCGGTACCCTCCTCGGGATCGACGTTCTCACCCCGCTGGGCCAGCTCCAGATCCAGGGCGTTCCAAGCCGGGTGCAACGCCTCTTGTGCTAGATCGAAACGCAGCACCTCGGCCATCTGGGCCTCAGTATCGCCCCGGGCGCCCGCATAGGTCATGGCCAGCGCCAGCGAGATGCTGTGGGGCGAGTAGATCAGGTTGCCCTCCTCGGCCCGTAGCCGATTGTAGAGCGCCAGGGCAAAGGCGGTGTTGCCCTCTACCAGAGCCAACAGATCAGCATCGGGGACATCCGGATCGGTCTCACGCGGCAGCTCCGAGGCGGCCACGCGTCCGGGCACGAGCCCGTCACGGCCGGGCACCAGGGCGTCGCCGTTGGGCTCACCAACGCTGCAGCCCGCGGCCAACACCATCAACACCATCGCAAGAGATAGGCAGATCCAGCGTTTCATAGTAGCTCCTCCTATATATTCCCATCCGTATCATGATCGGTCCGGTGCCGGGCCAGCCTGCACCCGGTCACAGTTCATAGACGTATCCGAAGGCAGATCGGTTCCATCGGCCGCGCATCCGCATCCTGCGGTTCAATCCTTGGCGCGGTGCCGCCCTCTGTGGTATCATCCGGGCACTTCGCTACAGGCACGAACGTGGCATATCGCGTGCATAGGCCGTGGGTCTGGTCAGACCCCTGCTATCGACGAGGGATACAACGAAACAGCGAGGCAACGCCATGAAAAAGACGCTGCTGATCCTGCTGGTATTCGCTCTCTTGCTGACGAGTGCGCCGCCCAGTCCGCTGGCGCTGCCCAGTCCGCTGGCTCAGCCTGCCATGGCGTCCGATCCGTTCCACGGCGAGCTGCACTATCGCGTGCGGGGCCCGGCCGCCGCTCCCTATGGGATCGGCACGGCGTTGCTGGTCGGCGCCATCGGCCTGCCGCTGGCCGTCATTCGCGTGCAGAACATGCTGGTCACCGCGATGGACGTCATCGCCCAACTGCCCACGACCACCGAGCACCCCAGCATGCAGCGGGTTCACGAGTGGGCCCACGAGGGCATACCGGTGGATATCTCGCGCATTCTGCCCATCGCAGGCTCGTATGATGCGCGCCTCACCTTTACGCTGCAACGGACCGGCACCGACCGCTATGAGCTGCAGAGCGGCAACATCACCTGGAGCGCCTCGAACCGGCTGAACCTCAGCGACGGCGACGTGATCATCCGGGATGGCTTTCGGGGCTCGGGCGGACAGCCCCTGGACCCCGCCCGGGACACGATCACCCTGCGCATCAACCGGCGCGCCAATCCGCCCACCTATGAGCTGGACGTCGATGTCAACCATGCCAGCACGATCAGCGGCAGCTCCGAGATCGTTCTCGGCCCCTTTGGCCAGATCATGTCCTTGGATGCGACCGGCGGCAACCTCACCATGGGCGGCCTCGGTTTCATGCTCATGGAGGGCGGCGCCATCGATCTGGGGCCGACGCCCGATGGCTATGTGGGCTATTTCCGCACCGGCACCATGGATCAGCTGCGCGGCACCGAGATCTGGCGCGATCTGCTCGATAACGCCGTGCTGGTGCACTACAACCTCTATTCGCAGGTACGGGCCGACGCGGGTGGGCCGTATACGTTCGAGATGGGCGTCCCCCTGGACCTCAGTGGGCAACGCTCCGAGGGCGCGATCACCGATTGGACCTGGACCTTTGCGCCGGGACCTGGCTGCACCGACGGCCCGCCCCCGCATGGCGACGCGGAAAAGACGGGCGAGACCACCACCGTCACCCTGCTGTGTGACACGCAGATCACCCTGGAGGTGGTCGACGCCCAGGGCAACCGGGACACCGACATCGTGCTGGCGACCCGGGTCGATCGCGACTGGGAGATTCCCTTTATCGGGCCCCACACCCGCGAGGAGGCGGATCAGAACGAGGGCCGGCTGGAGACCGCTACCGGCGGCTCGATCCTGGCACGCGCCGTCGGTCCCCCGGATAATCGCACCTATGACGTGAGCTATACCTCGGGAGAGAACGTGAGCTATATTCCTGCACCCGCGGGTGCGCGTGACGACCTGTTCATTCCCCCCGGAAGCGGCGATCCGCGCTCCTGGGATGACGACGGCTATACCATCGGCCAGGTCACGGACCCCGGAGGCCCCTTTGATGGCATGTTCTACATCGAGAGTTTCGACATCCGGATCCACCGCCGGAGCCTGATTCACCGCATGCTCCTGCCGGCCGATCAGGGCGGACGAACGGCGCTCTCAGGGCAACCCCTCTTTTACGACAGGAACGTGGCCGAGGGCCATGATGTGGACGGCTATCTCGAGGGGATCCGCGCGCACGAGTTTGAGCACAGCGTCGAGATTCTTAAGGCCATCGAGGCCCACGATCCAGCGCCCGATATCGACGCAATGTACCACACCGATCGGGACGCGCTGCGCCAGCGGGCCGACGAGGCCCTGGATGCGGCTCGCCTGGAGGTGTGCATCGCCACCAGCGATCCGCTGCCCGGAGGCGTGACCTGGCGGGGGACGCTGACCTTTCCCATCGACGATCACAGTGGCTGGGTCACGGGTGAGGGCTCTGCCGGAGAGTTCCCTCCGCAGGATCGGGCCTCCCGTGAGGCAGGCTGCCGTTAGATGCTCGAGATGCAACGAGGAGATCGCATGCCCAAGGGAAAAAGCCGATGACGCGAAACGACACGAGACAGAACGAGACGCAGGGCGGCGGCAGGTGCCTGCGAGGATGCCTGATCGCGACGGTAGTGTTCGTGGTGCTGCTGGTCGTCGGTGGCATCGGGGTGTATGTGGGTGGCCGCGCCTATCTCGCCCGCAACCTTCCCCGGTGGCAAGAGCGCTATCCCGCCATCGGCATTGCCACCAGCCTGCTGCAACTCCGCCAGGATCTGGCCATGCCCGAGGGCCAGGAGACGGTGCAGGTGGGCCGACACGCGGGCGCCGAGGACCGAAGCCTGCTCCCCGAGGACATCCCGGTCTTTGACCAGCCCCTGCAAGAGGCCTTTTCCATCTCGCCCGCCCACGTGACCGGCTACCAGCGGCTGGCCGAGCCCCATGACGCCGTATTGGAGCAGGTGCGCGCGTCGATGGGCGATCACGGCTGGGAGCTGGCCGCCGAGGAAGAGGCCCAGGAGGGCGTCCTGATGGTGTGGATCAAGGGCGAGCGCGACTGCCAGATCGAGGTATCCACCTATGACGGGGCCAGCGAGCTGTGGCTGCGCTGCTCGGGCACCGAGTAGCCCCGGACGGTGCGTCTTGATCGCCTAGGCAACGCAAAGAAACACCGCCCGTAGAGACGGTGTTTCTGGAATCGGCTATAGGTCTGGTGCCTCTTGCCCCAGGAGGCTAGGAGGTCGCCCCGCCCTTGTTCAGGCGCTGCATCAAGCGAGACTTGCGGCGCGCGGCCTGGTTGCGATGGATGACGCCCTTTTGCGCGGCCTTGTCGATCTCGCGCACGGCGGCAACCACGGCCTCATTGGCCTGCGACATGTCGCCCGCATCGATCGCGACCTGCGCCCGCTTTACCGTGGTGCGCATCCGTGCCTTGACGGCGCGGTTGCGGGCCCGGCGCTTGGTCTCTTGACGTGCTCGCTTGATGGATGATGCTAAATTGGCCAACTGTGTCCTCCAAAAAGTCCTGCTCTATCGTATGCGAGAGGCGACGGTCGGACTCGAACCGACGGTGGGGGTTTTGCAGACCCCTGCCTTAACCACTTGGCTACGTCGCCATAAGCATCGCGGTTCCCTGTCCCGATGGCAATGGAACCGCGACG
>SKRJ01000129.1 GCA_007118555.1 Anaerolineae bacterium
TAGTCGGTGGCATAGGCGCCGGTAAGCCGAAAGGCGGCATAGTCCTTGGCCTGCAAAAAGCGGCGGGCCTGCCAGTAGATATCGGGTTGGCGCTGGCGCAGCCAGAGAATCTTGGCCGCCGTATAGCTGGCGCTGGCGCGATGCCCTGTGATGCGATAGACGCCCTCCGGCGTCAGGGCCTGCGCCAGATGTTCCGCCTGTGCCTCGGCGCGTTGGTCGGCCCAGATGATGGCCGAGCGCAGGGGCGTGCCCGCCTCATCGACGGGCAGGCAGCCCATCATCTGGCCCGAAAAGCTGACCACAGCCACATCGTCGGGGGTCGCGTCGCTCTGGGAAAGGAGCTGACGAGTCGAACCGGCCACGGCATCCCACCAATCGGCGGGGTCCTGCTCGGCCCAGGCCGCCCGCGGATAGCTCGTGTCATAGGGGCAGGTGGCGCTGGCCAGCAGGCGCCCGGCGGGATCAAAGAGCGACGCCTTGTTGCCCGTGGTGCCCAGATCGTGGGCCAGGATCAGCGCACTCATCTCACGCCTCCAGGGTCTCTTGGTCCCAGGCGAGTCCCTCGTCCGTCAGATCGTACACGCGATAGCGGTAGGGCTCCTGGCACAAGGCGGGTGTCACGGCGAACCAGGTACCATCGACGGCCAGCGGCTCGATGCCCCGGTGATAGTGGCCCGCGAGCACGAGGCGCACCCGGCCGCTGCTGGTGATCTGCTCCCGTAGCTTTTCTGCGTCGGCATAGCTATAGGGATAGTTGCCGTTGAGACGCGGCCACACGACATAATGCTGCAGGTGCACCTGTGGGCGCAGATCCTCGTCCCAAAGCGCGTCCGCGAACCGCTGTCGCTCGGCGCCGGTCCGGTAGGGGACATAGCCCTGTCCCTGGCGATCCTGAAAGGTCAGGACGCGATGGCCCGCCACGTCGAGCTCGGGCGTCGGCGCAAACACCTGCCGGGTCAGATCGTCGAGATCATGATTGCCCGGCATGACGAGGGTCGGGCAGGGGACCCGGGCCAGCACCTGGCGCATCAACATTAGGTCCGACAGGGCCAGGGCCCGAAAGCGGGGGTCGGCGCGGTACTCGAGCGGATAGTCGAGGAGGTCGCCCGTCACGGCCACGAGATCGGGCTGTTGTTCCTGGATGCGGACGACGGCGCGCTGCAATAGAGCCAGGACCGAGCGGCTGCGTCGCTCGGGGATGCTCGATGTGCCCGGAAGACAGTGGCGTAGGTGCAGGTCGGTGAGATGTACGATGCGCATGGCGAGCCTCCCTTTGCCCTAAGGAATACTGAAAGCCGGCGGGCATGTCAAGCGCGAGCGGCGCGCTGGCATGACATTGCTATGGATCTCAAGGGGGTGGGCGATTGGTGTCTGATGCGGCAGATGCTATACTGGTGCCGAATTGTGCCATGCTGTATCGACAAGGAGAGGTGCTCGCCTGTGTACAAAGTGGCTCGTCTGCTGTTGGTCGTCAGCGTGCCCATTATCCTGATTGCCACACCCCTGTATGTGCTGATCACGCCAGGCTATGTGCACCGTGCCTATGAGCGACCCGGGTTTCCCCCCTCCACACGCTTTGGTCCGGAGGAGCGCCGGCGTCTTTCCGATGTGCTGGTGGACTATCTTAGGGGGCGCGCGACGCTCCAAGAGATGCAAGAGCTGCGCACAGATGCTGGCGAGATCGCCATGCGCCCCAGCGAGGTGCAGCACATGGTGGATGTCAAGGAGGTGACGGACGCCTTTTTCATCGCCCACGTGTTCGCCTCGGTGCTGGCGGTGGGAAGCTCGATCGTGCTCCTGGGACGAAGGCCGCTGGCGTGGGCACAAGGGATACGCTTTGGCGTGTGGGCTACGCTTGGTCTGATCGCCGTCGTTGCCGTTGCGGCTGCCGCCGATTTCGATCTTTTTTTCACCCTCTTTCACCGCATCTTTTTCGAGGAGGGCACCTGGCTCTTTTTCTTTGAGGATACGCTCATTCAGCTTTACCCGCTGCCATTCTGGGTTCGCGCCGTGGGCGACATCTCGATCGCCATTGTGGCCGGTGGCGCTGTGCTCTATCTTTTGGCCTGGTGGGTGGAGCGACGTACGCAGCGGAGCGAGCCATGATCGATGTCGAGCAGGCCCGGCAACTGTATCAGGACAATGACACCGCCCATGGCTTTGACCATGTGCGGCGTGTATGGCGGCTTGCTTTGCGGATTGGGGCGAGCGAGGGAGCCGATGCGGAGATTGTGAGTGCAGCGGCCCTGTTGCATGACGCCGGGCGGGCAAGGCAGGAGGAAACGGGCCTATGCCATGCCCGGCTGGGGGCACAGATCGCGCGCAAGGTTCTGGAGGGGCATCCGCCAGACCGGGTTGAGGCCGTGGCTCAGGCGATCGAACAGCATCGCTTTCGCTCATCCAACCCACCGTCCAGCATCGAGGCGCGCGTGCTGTTTGACGCCGACAAGCTGGATGCGATGGGGGCCAGTGGCGTGGCGCGGGCCTATGCGCTGGCAGGCGCCCGCAGGCAGCGGCTGTGGGCCAGGGTAGAGCCGGGCTATGCCGAGCGCGCCCCCGAACAGGGACATGCCGATCTGGGAGCTGATGGGCATACGCCCGTGCACGAGTATCTCTTCAAGCTGGTCAAGCTGCGCGACAGGATGCTGACAGAGACGGGTAGGGGCATGGCACAAGAGCGCCACGAGTTCATGGCGCAATTCTTTGCGCAGCTGGAGCAGGAGGTGGAGGGACCGATCTAGTCAGCGGTGGAAGCCACCCGACGTAGCTGGCCTTCGCGCTCGGCCAGCGCGTCAAACCTGGTGGACCGGAGCACCTCGCTGGTGGCATCGGTCACCAGCTGCCATACCTCGCGCATGGCACAGCCTTCATGGTAGGGACAGTCGTTGACGATATCCTCTTGTACGCAGAGGGTAGGCTCCAGGGGCCCCTCGAGAGCCAGCAGAGCGTCGGCCACCGAGATATCCTGGGGCGCCCGGGCCAGCATGTGCCCGCCCTGAGGCCCGCGGCGGCTGCGAATGATGCCCGCCTTGCGCAGAGTGATCAGCAACTGGTAGAGATAGTTTTCGGGGATGCTACGCGCGGCCGCAATGTCGGAACTCAGCACATAGCCCTCACCATACCGCTTGGTGAGCTCGAGCAACGCGCGAATGCCATACTCGCCTTTGGTGGATACCTTCATAGTCCGTGCCCGCCTCCGTATTGCACCTTGTGAATAAAGTTACTTTGATTATAGCAGGCCTCACTCTGATGTCAAGACCTGTGCATAGGATCGCTTTGTGGCCGATCCAGGCGCAAGAACCAAGCTCTGTGGCGAATTGCGGCTCCTGCATCGGCGTGGTATGATCAGCAAAATGAAAGCATCAAATCAAACTACCTTGGAGCGGGCCGATCGCCTGGCCCACTATCTGCTCAAAGCTCTCAACAAGGGGCAACGCCGCTATGGCCTGCTGGCCGATGGTGATACCATTCTGCTCGCGGTCTCCGGGGGCAAGGATAGCCTCACGATGCTCGATCTGTTGGAGCGGCGGCGACGCACCGGCCAGGAGAGGTATACACTGACGGCGGCCCATGTCGTGAGTGACTATTACTGTGGGCGCAAGGTCCCCAACGATTGGCTGGCGGCCTACTGCGAGGCCAGGGGCATTCCCCTGGTCATCGAGCCTGTTGCCATCGCCGATACCGTCACCGCCGCCGAGCGCAGCCGCTGCTACCTGTGCGCTCGCGAGCGACGCAGGGCCCTGTTCGAGATTGCAGGGCGCATGGGGTGCAACAAGCTGGCCTTTGGCCACCATGCCGATGACGTGGCCGAGACGACGCTGATGAACCTGTTTTACAGCGGACGGATCGATAGCATCGATCCCAAAGCCGAGTTCTTTGACGGCAGGCTGACGGTGATCCGCCCTCTGGTCCTGGTCGAGGAGCGCGATATCGTGCCCTATGCCAAGGCGAGCGGGTTCCCCCTGGCGGGAGAGCCATGCCCCGATGGCAGTAGCTCGCGCCGGGCCTTTGTCAAGGATCTGCTGCGTCAGGTCGAGCGCGATCACAATGGCGTCAAGCGATCCATGTACCACGCCATGGATCGCTACCGGCGGGCCCTGGCGCGTATTGGCCACGATCCCAAATCGATCTAGCATCGTCTGGAGTTGCGTTGCCTTCCGGGTTGCGGCAGCGCGCCCATCTATAGGAGGTTACCCGTGCCGGAGAAATGCATTCAGTGTGTCTATTTTGATCAAGCCGGGCCGGACAATACCGCGCGAACCCTGGACGCGGCCCTCGCCCGGGCTCGTGAACTGGAGATCAAGCACATCGTCGTGGCGACCACTACGGGCAATACGCCTGTGCAACTCCTGGAAAAGCGCGGGGAGCAGGGGCCGCGTGTCGTGGCGGTTACCCACTCGGCAGGCTTTGCCGCGCCCAACACGCAGGAACTGCTGCCCGAGAATCGCAGGGCGATCGTCGAGGCTGGGGGCGAGATCGTGACCTGCCAGCATGCTCTGGGAGGTGTGAACCGGGCTGTGCGGCGCAAGTTGGGCACCTACCAGTTGGACGAGATCATCGCCTTTACCCTGCGCAGCTTTGGGCAGGGAATGAAGGTGGCTTGCGAGATTACGGTGATGGCGGCCGATGCGGGCCTCGTTCCTACGGGCGAAGAGATCATCGCCATCGGCGGCTCGGGGCGCGGGGCCGACACGGCGGCTGTGATCCTGTCGGCCAATGCGCAGGACTTTTTTGATCTGCGCGTGCTCGAGATCCTGTGCAAACCACGCGCCTGGCGCTGATCGCCAGACGCATGGCCTGACAGCGGCGCAAGAGCTCGAGACTCAGCGATTGGGCGGGGGCGGTGGGGGAGGCGGCTCCCGTCGTGGCTCCCACCGAGCTTCCGTCGTATTGGAGTAGCCCTCGACGTCCTCTCTGAGATAGTTTACCGTCTCGCGGGTGTTCTGCTCGATGGCAAGCCCCACGAGAAAGATGTCCGACGTCGCATACAAAAAGATAAAGTAGAGCACGGCGCCCAAGATAGTGAGCAGGCCCATAAAGATACTCCCAAGAACACCGGCCGCCAGCGGATCTGCCGCGACACCGGGCACGCGCATAGCAGTACCCAGGACGCCAAACACCATCACGGCGAGACCGCCAAGTATACCAAGAATCAGGCCGATCCAAGCAAGAACTCGGTAGAAACCAGCGACAAAGCGTAACGCGCGAAACTGTCTCATGAGAGTCCTCCTATGACGCTCATTCTCGGCGGCGGCCCACTGTCGCCGCATTTATCTGTAGGTCATTGTATCATGCCCAAGACCAAATCTCAAGACCGTTTGCAGCCCAGTGTGGTTATATGGGCTCGGGTTGCCAGATCGTACAGTAAATGGTAGGAGTGTCGGTTTGACCGATTACAGTGCAAGCATGGCCATTATCGCCGATGACCTGACGGGCGCCATGGACACCGGGCTCCAGTTTGCGCAGCAGCGTCTCGAGACCCTGGTCATCATGGATCCGACCATCGGCACAGCGGCCCAGGTGATGGTCTATAGCACCGAGAGCCGCGAGCTGTCCGCCTCTCTGTCTGCGCGCCGGCTGACCGAGCTGTTGCCTCGGGTCAAGGACAGACTCGTCTACAAAAAGATCGACTCCACCCTGCGGGGGAACATTGGTTACGAGCTGCGTGCCCTGGCCTCGCTGGCCGATGTGCGGGCGATTGTGGTGGCGCCCGCATTTCCCCCGGGTGGCCGTACCACCACGGGCGGGGAGCAGTTCGTCCACGGCAAGCCCCTGGCCATGAGCGAGATCCGCCACGACCCTCGCTGGCCGATGCGCGAGTCGCACGTGCCCACGCTGCTAATGCAGCAGGCGGGCATGGAGGTGGGGCTGGTCGATCAGGCGATCGTGACGCAGGGCCACGAGGCGATTGCGAGGGCGCTGTCCGACCAGGCATCGCGCATCATCGTGGTGGATGCAACTACGAGCGACGATCTGTGCCAGATCGCGAGGGCGCTCCATACATTGGGCTCCGCGTGGATTCCATGTGGTTCGGCGGGCCTGGCGCAATCCTGGGCGGCCCAGCTGGCGGTAGGGGGGCAGGCCGCCGACGCGCCCACGTTCACGCCCTCGGGGGGCGCGGCACTGTTCGTCTGCGGCAGTCGCAACCCGGACACGCTGCGTCAGGTGACGCACCTGGCAGAGACGGGCACGGTGCAGGTTACCTTGGATGTCCAGGGCAGCTATGATGAGGAGCGCGAGTTGGCCCGGGTGACCCAAGAGGCATGCGCCGCGCTCGGGCAACTGCAGGACACGCTGCTGGAGGCGTGCACGGAGCCCCTGTTGCCGGGAGCAGGCCCGCGCATCACGCGCATTTTGGGCGGCGTGGCGCAGGCGGCCGCCGAAAGCTGCCTGCTGGGTGGGCTGTTCATGACCGGGGGCGATGTGGCGATTGCCATATGCCGGCGGTTGGGGGTGCAGGCGTTGCGCATCGTCTCCGAGATACAACCGGGGCTGCCGGGGGCCCAGATCGTCGGTGGCCTGGCCGATGGGTTGCCTGCCGCCACCAAAGCCGGTGGGTTTGGCACAGAGGAGGCCCTGGTGGACGTCCGTCGCTGGTTCAACGAGGTGCGACAGGGCGAGGGCGCTTGTCCGGCGATTCGCGAGGGTGCATGAGGAAAAGAGGAATCATGAGTGAGAAACCGATCCTGGGCGTGACCATGGGCGATCCCAGTGGCAGTGGCTCCGAGATCGTGGTCAAGGCGTGGGCCGACCCCGTCGTGCGTGAGATGGCCCGGCTGCTCGTCCTGGGCGATGTGGATTGGATGCGCCAGGCGTTCGAGATCACCGGCATCCCGGGCGACGTGCGACCCATCGATCGGGTGAGCGACGCGGCCTATGGGCACGATGCCCTGGATGTGCTGCAGGCCACAGACCAGGATCTTGGCGATCTGGTCTATGCCAAGGTGCAGGCCAAGGCGGGCCAGGCGGCCTATGACGCGGTGATCGCCGGGGTGGATCTGGCGCTGGCAGGCGAGATCGATGCTCTGGTGACCTCGGCGCTGAACAAGGAGGCACTCAATATGGCCGGGCACGAGCACGCCGGGCACACCGAGCTGCTGGCCGAGCGCTGCGGCGTCAAGGGCGTGACGATGATGCTGGCGGCGGGCGCCTTTCGCGTCACCCACGTGAGCACCCATTGCTCGCTGCGCGAGGCCATCGAACGCGTCCAAGCCGACCGGATTCTGACCGTCCTTCGCCTGACCGAGGCCGCCCTGCGGCAGATCGGCATTGGCACGCCGCGGCTGGCGGTCGCCGGGCTCAATCCGCATTCGGGGGAGGGGGGGCTCTTTGGCGACGAGGAGATTCGCGAGATCCAGCCCGCCATCGA
>SKRJ01000429.1 GCA_007118555.1 Anaerolineae bacterium
ACGTTCGGGAGGGCATGGGTCAGGTCATGGGAAATGCGCAGCCAGTTGGAACCCCAGTCACCCATCGCCTGGTGGACGTCGCCACCGGATAGGTTCATGGTGAGGTCACCGACGGTCAGGGTGCCACCGTACTGGCCGATCGACTCGTACACGGGGCAAACGCGGGGCTCCTCGGGCAGACGCTCGTCCACGGGTGGGAGCTCGCCCGCGGCCACCATCTCGGCCAACTGGGGAGCCTCGTTGTAGATGCTGGGCGTCTCGATAGGCTCTTCGACGACCGGCTCATCCACCGGCTCATCTACGGGCTCGTCTACGGGCTCATCCACGGGTTCATCGACGATAGGATCCTCGACGACGGGATCTTCTACAACCGGATCGGGTGCGCAGGCCGCAATGGCCACGCCAGCGGCGGTGATACCGGTCAGCCGAATGAAATCGCGGCGGGTATGCTTCTTCAGATTCATGATTTACCTTTCTTTGGAAAAGCGATCGAACCCTGGCAGCCTTCAGACGATCCTGGGCTGCCTCACACAGGCATGCTCCCTATAGGCTCCTCCTCCTGCACTATCCGGCCGGCTCACCACTGGGCGCCATGGCTATGGTGACGAGCGGCCACGCATGGCCCCTGCCGCCGGCCAGAGTCCCCCTGCAGAAACGCAGACAACGAGCAACTCTGGCTGAGCGGCTCGCTGTTCTCACCTCTAGTCCCCTCCTTGGGTCGCCATTGGTGCCCGTGTGACTGCAGCTATCGATGCACCATCGCTCGATAGGATGCGTCTAGTATAAATGGCTTAGTTGGTACTGTCAAGTAACCATATTTTGGCTTAGAAATCTCGCTCAGACGGCGGATGCAGTATGCTCAGAGGCCGTCAAGGGCTCGGCATGGTCTTCTGAGATCGTTGGTAGGGTAAAGGTAAAGGTAGTGCCCTGATCCAACACCGACTCGACACGAATCTCGCCGCCATAGCGCTCCACCAGGCCCTTGACGATAGAGAGTCCCAGGCCCGTGCCCTGGCGTGCCGTGCCCTTGGCTCGCTCGGTGCGAAAGAACTCCTCAAAGATGCGCTCCTGGTCCTCCGGAGCGATGCCGATGCCTGTGTCCCTCACGATGCCTCTGAGCATATCGTGATGCATACCCAGCGTGACACACACCTTGCCCCCTCTGGGGGTATACTTGATCGCGTTACTGATCAGGTTGATCCAGATCTGTTTGACATGTTCGGCCCGAGCGCGCGCCAGGGGGAGCTCGGGCTCGATCTGCACATGCTTCTCCAGTTGCCGGTTCTCGATGCGGGCCTGCATCAGATCCAGTACATCCTCAAGGATCGCTGCCGCATCGCATAGCTCGACATCATCCGCGGGCTGGCCTTCACGCAGCCGCGCCAGATCCAGCAGGTCGCTGATCAGAGCAAGCTGATCACTGGCCCGTTGCTCCGCCTTGGTCACGATCTCTTCCATGCGCTCGGCGGGCACGTACCCCTCCAGAATCAGCCGCAGATAGCTCTGGATCGCAGCAACAGGCGCCCGCAACTCGTGGGTGACCAGGCGGATGAACATGATGCGCGAGTGATCCACGTTTTGCAGGCGTTCATTGAGCTCGGCCAGCTCCTCTGCGCGCAGCTCGCAGGCCAGATTCGTCTCGTAGAGCTCGCGTTCATTCTGGCGCAGGCGGTGGATCAGGGTGGAGGAGAGATAGCTGACAAAGAACGCGGCCGACGTGAGAACCACGATCTGGGCGATGATATGATTCCACTCCTGATGGCGTATGGGCAGACGGAACCCTGCCAGGTTATAGTGAGGGACGATGCCTGTGCCCTCGGCCAGCAGCAGGCCAGCCCACAGGAACGAGGCGATCAACGCAAAGAGATAGCTGTCACGCCGGGTGAGCAGAATGCTGCCGATGACAATGAGCAACAGGTAATAGAGAGAGAACGGGTTCTCCATGCCCCCCGAAAAGTGGAGCAGCAGGGTCAGGGCGATCAGGTCGGCGATGATCTGCATACGAAGCAGCCCCGCCAATCTTCGATGGGACACCCCGCGCCGGGCGAGTCGATCGGTCAGCCACCAAAAGAGCACATTGTACAAGAGCACACCCGCCAGCACAGCCCAGATTGGCCGCGTGGGCAGAAGCGTCCCCATCAGACGGTTCCCCAGGAGGATGGCCAGGCCAATCAGCGTCAGAACCAGCCAGCGCAGGCCACTCAGCCACTGCGCACGACCGCCGATCGGGCCGCTGATCGCGACATCCGCCAGAGCACTCATCAATGCCTCCCCACTACCTCCCCTACAACGTCCTCATGGCATCGCACTCAGGGCAGCCGAAACACCTGACGCAACCCCTCCTCTGCCGCACCATAGTCCTCGTTCTGTATGACGCATGATACGGTCGAGATCGAGGTGCTGATGGCCAGGATATTGATCCCCCGCTGCGCCAGCGTGCCAAAGGCCCTGCCCGCAATGCCCGGGCGCTCGCGGAAATCGGGGCCGAATACGGCCACCAGGGCCACATGGTGCCGCTCACTGACATCCTCCGCCTCCAGCTTCCTGGCCACAGGCTTGATCTCAGCCAGGGCCTCGGAAGCATCCTCCTCCGCCACGCAAAAGAGCACATGGCTCCGCTGGCGGAGATCGATGCACTGCGCAATGAACTGGACATTGATCTGGGCCTGGCCGAGGGCGCGAAAGATCGCGGCGCCCACGCCAGGGCGATCCGGCGCCGACATGACCCCGATCAGGCAGAGATCGCGAAACTTGAGCAGGCCCCCCGCCGCCACAGGCTGGTCCATCGTCCCCCTCCCTTGCGGCTACCTGAGCAGCGCCGCCACCCGATTGAGCAAGTTCGCAGGCGAGATCGGCTTGGACACGAATCCACTGATGTGAATGTACTCGTCGGTAGGAAAGAGGGCCGCATAGTCCGTGTTGGCGATAGAGGTCACCATCAGGATCGGAATCTGGCTCTTGGTTGGATCGTTGGCCATCTCCCTGCTGACGTGCAGACCCTCCAGCACCGTCTCCATGATAATGTCCAGGATCACGAGATCGGGCTGCTCCTCGTTAACGCGTCGCAGCCCCGTGTCGCCGTCGGGCGCCGTCACCACCTGATAGCCGGCCGACTCGAGCACGACGCGGGTAGCCTCGCAGAAATCGGGATCATCGTCGACGATCAGTATCTTGGCCATGGGACCTACCTCCCTCTGTGTCCCTCGCCAGCGCTAGGCGGCTCTGGCACAGCCTGCCTGGCGGATGTGCTGCTCGAACTCGTCGCGAAACCGCATCAGGATTCCGCCGATGGCTGACACGACCGCGTCTCCCATGGGGCAAAAGGTATTCCCCAACATGCCATGGCACAGCATCTCGAGCCGGTCCAGGTCCTCTGGCACCCCCCGACCCGCCTCGATACCCTCCAGCACATCCACCGCTCGCTGAGTGCCCACCCGGCAAGGGGTGCACTGCCCGCAACTCTCGTGGGCGAAAAAGCGTGCCGAGCGCCGCGCCACGTCCACCATGCAGGTGTCTTCATCCAAAACGATGATCGCCCCCGTGCCCAGGGCCGTTCCGGCCCCTTCCAACGACTCGAAATCCAGGGTGATATCCAGTTGATCGGCGGTCAGCGGCGAGGTCGAGGCGCCCCCCGGGATGACGGCCTTGATCGCCTTGCCACCCGGCACGCCTCCCGCATGCTCATAGAGCAGTTCACGCAACGAGATGCCCAGGGGGAACTCGTAGACGCCGCGGCGGTACACATGTCCGCTGACGCAAAAGATCTTGGGGCCGGTGCTCTTTTCGGTACCGATATTGGCAAACCACGCGGGGCCGTGGCGCACAATGTGCGGGATATTGGCCAGCGTCTCGACATTGTGCACCAGCGTCGGATGCCCCCAGTAGCCGTTATCTGTGGGATAGGGTGGCTTGAGGCGGGGCTCGCCCCGGCGCCCCTCCAACGAGTTGATCATCGCCGTCTCTTCACCACAGATATAGGCCCCAGCGCCGCGATGCACGCTCATGTTCAAGTCATAGCCGCTACCCAGGATGTTCTGCCCCAGGAAACCGCGGGCATAGGCATCGGCGATGGCCTTGATCCAGCTTTTTATGCCCTGAAAGAACTCGCCCCGGATATAGACAAAGGCCCGCTCGGCTCCCACGGCATAGGCGGCGATGATGGCCCCCTCAATGATCTGGTGCGGGTCCTTTTCTGCGAGTTCCCGATCCTTGAAGGTGCCAGGCTCGCCCTCGTCCGTGTTGACGCACAGATACTTGAGGCCATCGTTGCGGGGCATAAATCCCCACTTGGCCCCGGCGGGAAAGCCGGCGCCGCCGCGCCCTCGCAGCTTGGAGGCCTTGACCATCTCGATCAGGTCGCCCGGCGCATACTCGCGCAGGGCCCGGGCCAGAGCCGCATAGCCATCATTCTCCAGGTAGACATCGATGCTGTCCGAGCGTGGCAGTGAGGTCCTCTTGAGCAGTATCGGTTCAAAGGTCATGGCCGCTCCTCCAACTCTTGCAGAATCGTATCCACCTGGCCCAGCGTCAGGTTGGTATACAACGTGTCGTTGATGCGCATGGCCGGTGACGAGCCACAGGCCGCCAGACATTGGACCATCTGCAGTGTAAAGCGCCCATCGCCCGTCGTCTGGCCGGCGCCTATGCCGAGCCGCTCCATAAGAAAGTCAAACAGATCCTCGGCGCCGCCCGCCAGATGGCAGGAGAGGCCCTCACACACCTGGATCACGTGGCGCCCAACGGGCTCGGTGCGGAACATGGAGTAAAAGGTGGCGGTGTTGTATACCTCCCGCGGGCTCATGCTCAGGCGCCTGGCTACACGCTCCATGGCCTCGGGAGAGAGGTAGCCATACTGCTCTTGCGCCATATAGAGCGCCGTAAGCAGCATGGAACGCTTGGCGGGGTCTGTTACAGCATAGTGTCCTGGCTCCAAACCTGGTTCCATACCTGCCTCCTTTACGATTCTGCTCCCGTCAACTCTGCCACGCGGCGCAAGAGCGTCGAGGGGTCCAGCGGCTTGCTCATGAACGCGTCCACCCGCACACGCCCATTGCGGGGAAGCGCGCTCGCATCGGATGCATCTACAATCGCCGACACCATGAGCACCGGCACCTGGCGCAACTGTGGATCGCCCGACATCTGTCGGCTGACCGCCCAGCCATCCAGCTCATACGACATCATCACGTCCACGATTACCAAGTCGGGGCATTCGGCCTGCATCCGTTCGAGCCCCGCGTCGGCATGGGTCGCCGTGCGCACGATATAGCCGCCGGATTCGAGCACGATGGTGACAAAGTCCAAAAAGTCCGGATCGTCATCCACCACCAGCACCATCTTGGGTGCGCCTTGAGGCATAGCATTCCCCCTTGCGATAGCACAACGCACCAGCTAAGAGGGCTGCCCCACCAGGCGCCGTACACGCTTCAGAAGCTGCTCCGGCTGAACCGGCTTGGAGATCCAGCCATCCACGGGAAGATACTCGTCGGTGGGGAACATGGGCGCCATGGGGCTGTCGGCGATGGAAGAGATCATCAGAATCGGGATCTTGTGCAGCTCCTCGTCCTCCTCCATGACGTGGGCCAGGTTCACGCCATCCAGCGGGCCGGCCATCATCACGTCCAAAAGCAAGAGGCTGGGCGGGCTCTCGCGCAGCCTCTGTAGCGCCTCGTCGCCGTTGGCCGCCGTTTCGACGGTATAGTCCTCCGCAGTCAGAATCATGCGCGTGATCTCGACAAAATCCGGATCATCGTCGACTACCAGTATGGTTGTCATGGTGACCTCCCATTGCCACTGCGCTCGACCAGACGACGTACCTCGGACAAGAGCTTTTCAGGAGGGATCGGTTTGCTGAGGAAATTGTCGATCAGGTGGTCCTCGTCGGTGGGGAACATCCCCATATAGTCGGAGCTCGTGATCGAGCTGACCACCAGGATCGGGGTGTGGCGGATGTCGGGGTTCGAGCGGATACGCCAACTGGCATCCCAGCCATCTAGCACGCCATCCATCATAATGTCCAGGATCACCAGGCTGGGCGGGTTGGCGATCATGGTTTGGAGAGCCTCGTCGCCGCTGGAGGCCGCTCGCGTCACAAAGCCCTCGGCCTCGAGAACCATGCGGCTGACCTCGACAAAATCGGGGTCGTCATCGACGATCAGGACGGTGGGCTGCGGCGGCGGAGGCGGCGCCCACTGGTGCCACTCCTTGTCGATGTGGAGCACATGGGCGGTCTGGGTACGTGTGATGCCCGCGATGCGGCTGATGCGGTCGTTCAGAAACGCCACCAGATGCGCATCGGTCTCAAAGGCCGCTTCGACCACCAGATCGTACTCGCCCGTGAGCCACTTGACCGAGAGCACCTCGGGCATCTCGCGGATCATGCGGCCCACCCGCTCCAACCGGGGCAGCTCCACGGTGAAAAAGATCATGGCCCGTGTCTTGAGGCCGACGGCCTGAGGTGTCACAATGCCGTGTATCTCCAGCTCGCCGGAGGCCAGCAGCCGATCGATGCGCTTGCGGACCGTACCCTCCGAGACGCCCAGCGCCCGCGCTATCTCGACATTCGAGCGGCGGCCATCCTCATGCAACATGCGCACGATCCGTCGATCCGTGTGATCCATAGAGCCCCGTTCCTCCTTCGTTATCAACATAGCATAATGTGACGATCTAGTCAATAGTTTGCGCATTAGTTGACGAAATTCGTATAGTCCAGCGGCGCAATGGGACGCATTCGTCCATCAGCAGAGCCAGAGGCGCGAGACTATCGCTGAGAGGGGGCGCGCGGACGCCGCTTGGCAGCGCTCAGCACCTGGAATTGGGGGGTGCGCGCCAGAATCTCGACCCGCCCAAAGTGCTCCTGCAGCATGCGCTGATAGGTCAGGAATCGGTTGGCGACCAGGACCAGGCGGCCGCTGCGCTCCAGCGCGTCGTACGACTCGCGGATAAAGGCGGCGGTCATGTCCAGGTTGACGTCCAGCCCGGCGTGAAAGGGGGGATTGCTGACCACCAGGGTAAACTGCTGCTCGGGCACGGCGGCCATCCCGTCGCCATGCAGCACGGGGGCATCGGTGACGCCGTTGCGGGCCAGGGTCTCGCGCGCGCACTGGCATGCCAGGCTATCCACATCCACGAGGGTGACGGCGCCCTGCGGCGCCTCCAGCGCCATGTGCAGGCCCACGATCCCATAGCCGCAGCCCAGGTCCAGCGCCCGCTCGTCGGGTCGCACCGACAGGGCCTCCAGCAAGAGAGCCGTGCCCTCGTCCACCGCATCCCGGGAAAAGACCCCCGGCCGCGTGTACAGGGTGCGCTCCACGCCGGCCACCATGGCCGTGATGG
>SKRJ01000213.1 GCA_007118555.1 Anaerolineae bacterium
ATAGATGATGCCACTGCATAAAGCTCAGATGCAGCATCTCGGGGTTGGTGAGCATAATGTTCGGCTGTTGTGCACGCATCGCCCGCCGCTGATCTTGGGACACCCCGCCGATATATCGCCCCAAACGCGCAGCCCGGGGGCCCAGCGGCTGGTTCAGACGCTCCAGCGCCTGGACCTGGTCGTTGATCAGGGCGTTGATGGGGTAGAGATAGAGGGCGCGGGCCTCGGGATCCCGCAACATGGTCTCGAGCACGGGCAGATTGTAGCAGAGCGTCTTGCCGCTGGAGGTCGCCGTGGAAACCACGACGTTTTCGCCACGGCGCACGCGCTGCAGCGCCTCGACCTGGTGGCTATAGAGCCGCTGGATGCCGTTCATGCGCAGCGCAGCGACCAGGGGCTCGGAGAGCGACGGCTGCGGCTCGGCATAGGAGGCCTCACGAGCAGCGAGCTCGGCGACATGCACGATCTGCTCATGGCGATGGGCGCCCATGCGACGCGCAATCCGGTCCAGGAGCGCCTGGGCAGTGCCGTTATGGTTTGCTCTTGGCGTAAAGCGTGACAGGCTATCTGCCATCAATCGGATACTCGCGTAGCAGCCCGCTACTCTTGCTCACGAAAATGCGCCACGGTCTGGTCCAAGCCCTCTTGCAGCGATACTCTGGGCTCCCAACCCAGCACGGTCCTGGCACGGTCGTTGGTGAGATAGATGCGAAAGACCTCGCCCTGCTTGGCGTCCTCATAGACGGGCTCGCCGGTATAGCCCGTGCTGGACTTGAGCCGCTGAAAGACCTGGTTGATCGTCGTTCCGATGCCCGACCCCAGGTTGACGATATCGCCATCGCCCCGATCCAGGGCCAGGACGTTGGCGCGCGCGATATCGCCCACATACACAAAGTCGCGCTCCTGCTCGCCCGACCCATGCACGACGGCTGGTTCGCCCTTGAGCATTCTGGCGGTCCAGATGGCAATGACGCCCGCCTCACCCAGGGGATCCTGGCGCGGGCCATAGATGTTGGCATAGCGCAGGATCGTATAGTCGATCCCGAAATGCTTGCGATAGATCACGAGATAGTGCTCGACATGGTGCTTGCTGGCACCATAGGGGTCCAGGGGATCGATGGGGTGCCCTTCGTCGGCGGGCAGATATTGGGGTTCGCCATAGACGGCGCCCCCGGTAGAGGCATACACGATCTTGCGCACGCCGTGGCGGCGGGCAGCCTGCAAGAGGTTGAGAGAGCCGATCACATTGACCTGGGCATAGAGTCGGGGCTTGATCATCGACTCGCGCACGTTGGCCTTGGCGGCCTGATGAGAGATGACCTCGGGCCTCTCCTGCGAGATGATCTCGTTGAGCTCGGCATCATCAGTGATGTCAATCGCATAGAGCCGGGCCTGCGGGTGGACGTTTGCGCGCTTGCCGGTCGAGAGATCGTCGACGACGAACACATCGTGCCCTGCGTCGATATAGGCATCCACCACATGGGAGCCGATGAACCCTGCCCCGCCCGTCACCATGATTCTCATGTATACAGTTCTCCCATATCTTGATTTGCCCTGCTTCTACAGGCCTATCGCCTGCAGCGTCAACAGAGCGCTACACTACAACCCCTTGGAGCGTATGATCGAAAAGAGCCACCAGGCGCCCAAGAGCCCGGCAAACAAAAAGCCGATCTGTGGGATCGGGACGACCCACTCGGTAAAGGGAAACACAAAGAACGCGGCTTCTCCCGCCAGCAACACCAGGGCCGAGCCGATGACGATGGCTGCGACTACAACACTGAACGAGATGCGATTGCCCACAGCCTCCATGCGGCCCAGCGTCTGCTCCAGACGGTGGACGTCGAGGCGCAGCGTGAGCTCGCCCCGCTCCAGTTGCTCGGTCAACATGTCGAACCGGCGAGGCATGACATGCAGGGCTTGTTCCAGGTCGCGCAGCGTCTTGATCGAATCCGATGCGACGCGCCGCAGCGAGATCCGTTCTCGGATCACACGGATTATAAAGGGTTCGAGGTATTTGGACAATCGCAGGGTTGGATCGAGGCCCCGGACCACCCCCTCCAGAACCACAACCGTGCGGGCCAGCAACGCCAGATCGGGCGGCATGCGTACATGGTGGCGAAAGGCTACGCTGGAGACATCGGCCAGGAAGCGGGCTATGGGCAGGTTCTCCAGGGATGCGTCATAGTAACGCATCAACAGGCGCTGCAGATCGCGGCGCAGGGCGCGCAAGTCGGCGGCATGGCTCAGGGCGCCCATCCTCGCCACGATATAGAGCATCTCGTCGGCATCCTGCCGCGTCAGGGCAAAGAGCAGATCGCCCAATTGCTCGCGCACATTGCGGGCAAGATAGCCCACCATGCCGAAATCCACCAGGCCGATGCGGCCGTCGTACACGAGAATGTTGGCCGGGTGTGGGTCGGCGTGAAAGATGCCCTGCACGAACACCTGCTTTAGGTAGATATCGATAGCCCGCTCGGCGATCTCGGTCAGATCATAGCCCCGTCCTTCCAGCGCCTTGCGGTCGCTGAGGGTGATGCCTGCCAGGTCGTCCATGGTGATGACCGCGCGGGTCGTGTATTTCCAGTAGACCTTGGGGATGAGGACGTCGACATCGGCGCTGGCGGCCATCTCTCGCAGGCGGTCGGCGTTCCGCGCCTCCAGCGTATAGTCCAGCTCCGCCTGCAAGCTCTCGGAGAACTCGTTAGCAATCTCGGTCAACCCATAGTCCGACAGCGTCTCTGAACGGGCTTCGAGGAAGCGGATCTGGCTACGCAACAGATTCAGATCGGCATAGACCACGCGCCGGACCCCGGGGCGCTGCACCTTGACGACTACGGCGGTGCCATCCGGCAGGGTGGCACGATGCACCTGTCCGATCGATGCCGAGGCGATGGGATCGATATCAAAGCGCGAGAACAGCTCTTCGATAGGACGCCCCAGCTCCTTTTCGATGGTTGCCTGGATCTGATCCAAGGCGACGGGAGGCCCTGCATCGAGAAGCTTGCTCAGCTCGACGATGTACTCCTGTGGGAGGAGATCCGGGCGCGTGCTCAGGATCTGGCCGAGTTTGACAAAGGTCGGGCCCAGCTCCTCCATCGTGATCCGCAGGCGTTGGGGCACAGAGCGCTCTGCGGCGCGGGCGTCGGGCTGCGTCTGGCGCTTGCGCCAGGGCGGCAAAAAACGCGAAAAACCGGTGAACTCGGCGACAAAGTCAAGCCCATTGCGAACCAACACCTGAGCGATGTGGCGCGCCCGGGAGACCTGGGCCAGCGTGGTACGGATGGGGAACCCCAAGGGCATGAGAGCCTCGTTTCTCTCGATATGACCCGTACAGTATAGCACAAGGGGCAGCCCCGCAGAAGCTGCTTGTGGCCCGAACGCTAAAAAGTCGAGGCGGCATAATGGTTGCGACAGAGACGCCTCCCGGGGCGGGTGATTGGCCCGCCCCAGGGGCTATGGTACAATCGCGACGGAGCCAGGCGCCAAGGCATGCCAATGCGTTGCGCTGGAGCGTAGAGGGTGTGCTATACTTGCATCGAAGAAGTAGTGCGCTGCAGAGGAAATGCCATGCAGAATGAAGCGCAGCAGCGATATGGCCGTGTGACGCGTCGCGCGCGATGGCGCCGGGTGTGGGCACGCCTGAGGGGCCGCGATACACGTCTGGTGCCGTTTGAGGATATCAAGAAGCGCGTCGGCTTGCGCGAGCAGCACTATCAGGGGCTCCAGCCGGTACCCGTGGACAAGATCATCGGGAGCCTGGGGCGCAGCCGCGATTTCGACCGGGTCTTTGGACCGGTGCAGCGCCATTCGCGGGGCAAGTGGATCAGCGTCGACTCGGCCTCCTTGGCGGGCGTGGGTCTGCCGCCCATCTCGCTTTACAAGGTGGGCGATGCGTACTTTGTAGTGGATGGGCACCATCGGGTGTCGGTGGCCCGTGAGAACGGGCAGACCTTTATCGACGCCGAGGTGATCGAGGTCAAGAGCCGGGTGCCGGTCACGGCCGATCTCACGGTGGCCGATCTCGATGGCTTGGTCGCTTACCGCGACTTTTTGGATCAGACGCATTTGGATGTGCTGCGCCCCGAGCAGGATCTGCGGCTCACGATGCCCGGCGACTATGCCCGGCTTTTGGAGCATATTCGCACCCACAAGTATTTTGTGGATCAGGAGCGGCCCACCGAGATGACCTGGGATGAGGCCGTCGCCCACTGGTATGACCAGGTCTATCTGCCGGTGGCCGAGACGATTCGCCGACAGGATCTGCTGGCGGGCTTTGGCCGGCTCACCGAGGCCGATCTCTATTTCTGGATCGTCGAGCGCAGCTATTACCTGGCCCAGGAGTTGGGGCGCCCTGCCACCCCCTGGGAGGCTGCTCAGGACTTTTTGGCTTGCTGCAGCCCCAGCCCCATACATGTCGCCAGGCGTATCAAGGATCGGGTGCTCGATGCGCTGGTGCCAGATGAGCTGGAGGCGGGCCCGCCTGCCGGGACCTGGCGCAGTGAACGGGTTGAACAGGTGGGGCATGGGCCGCTGTTCAGCGAGATCCTGGTAACCGTTACGGGGGCGCCCAGCGGTTGGCTGGCGCTGGAGGAGGCCGCTATCATCGCCCGCCGCGAGGGGGCCGTTCTGCGAGGGCTGCACGTGATGGCCTCCGAATCGGCCGAGGCTCGCCAGCGCGCAGAGGCGGTGCTCGAGGAGTTTGACGAGCGGATAGGCGAGTTGGGTGTCGAGGCCACCGCGCAGGCCGTTGTGGGCGATGTGGTCGAGCGCATCGTGGAGCGGGCACGCTGGGCCGATCTGGTGGTGATCAACCAGCGTCGGGTGCACGGGCGTATCGCGGAGGCGCCCCTGGGGACCATCTTTCAGTCGGTGGCCTCGCAGGTCGCGCGGCCCATTCTGGCCGTGCCGGGCAGCCAGGTGCAGCCGGGTGAACGGGCGCTCCTGGCCTATGATGCGAGTCCCAAGGCCCGCGAGGCGCTCTATATCTTTCGCCATATGCTGGCCCACTGGGGCATCTCGGGCGTGATCCTGTCGGTACAGAGTGGCAATGGAACGGCCGACGAACTGGCCGCCGCCGAGGCCTATGTCCGTGAGGGAGGGGAGGTCGACCTCACAACGCGGCTCGAGTCTGGCGTTGCGGGAGAGGTGATACTGCGTGCCATGGGCCAAGAGCAAGCCGATCTTCTGCTGATGGGCGGCTATGGGCGCTCGCCTCTGATCAAGGCCTTTGTGGGCAGCACGGTAGACCGCGTGTTGCGGGTAGCCTGGTTCCCGGTGATCGTCTGTTGCTAGTTGGGGAGAATACGGTGAAGCGCTGTGCATGGATCGTTCTGGCTTTGCTGAGCCTTATGGGCTGGCGATCCGTGCGTGCTCAGGGGCCCGACTATGCCTTGCCCGCCGGCTTTGCTCTGCCCTGGGCCTGCGGACAGGGGTATCGCGTCACCTGGGATCCGGAGGGCCACTGGGAGGCGGGCATGGCCACCGGCATCGCCTATGACTTTTCCATGATGGAGGGCGTCCCCCTGTATGCCCCCATGAGTGGGACGGCCCATTTCCTGCGCGACGATCGCCCCTTTGAGATCAACCTGGGCTTCTATATCGAGGTGGTGGACGAGTCGGGGTACTGGTTGGTGCGGCTGGCGCATCTGCGCGATGAGCAGCATGGGACGCGCCAGGTGCAGGCGGGCGAGCTGATCGGACACTCGGGGGCCTCGGGCGCTACGAGCGCGCACCTGCATCTCGAGCTGCAGGTGCGCGAGGGCGATCGTTGGGTGCGCCCGGATCTGGATCGCCTGCCCGTCATGTTTGGGTTGTCACATGGGGATCTCGCGTTGGGAGCGCTGATCACGAACCTGGGCTGCCCTGCGCTGCTCAGCTTGCCCGGCGACGTCATGCCGGACCGCCCCAGTGTCTCTCTCGGAGAACGGGTGGATCTGTCGGTGCCGCTGTTCAACGAGGAGTTGGCGCCCGTGCGGTTCGATCTGCTTCAGGTGGCGCTCTATTCGGCAAGTGGCGATGCCGTGATCGCAGAGGCAGAGGGCCATTGGCAGGTGGACGGCAAGGACCGGATCACCGCCAGTGTCCCCACCTATCTGCCCTCATCCGGCCCCTGGTATGTGGGTCGGGTCACCTACCGCACCGAGGAGGGTGCCACGGGGCTTCCCGCACGCGGCCAGATCGACGTCATGCCCTCATCGCTGCGCTATGTGGGGCTGGGCGTCAGCCGGGGCGCCCTCACAGTGGGCGAATCGCTGCGGCTGTACGTCTGGATGGAAAACCAGGGGGACCACGAGATGCGTGTGGAGCGTCTGTTCCTGGATGGCCTGCGCCCCGACGGGGCCGCATGGCGGGCCTCTCTCGATGAGGCGCAGGTGTTTGCTCCCGGCGAGGTGCGAAGGGTGATGCTCGAGTCTGATGCCCGGCTGCACCAGGTGGGCCCCTGGCTGTTGGAGCGCCTTGGCTATCGGTCTGAGGGGCGCGAGCTGTTCTTTGCCCGATTGGATCGTCAGGTGACCGTACGTGGCCCCCAGCTTGCGGTGGAGGGCATCGAGCTGTTCCGCTCGGCGGACAGGGCGCATGTCTTTGTGCAGGTCCGTAATGTGGGCACCGATGCAGCAACCCCAGAGGCCATCGAGATCTGGGGCTGGATGCCCCAAGGCGAAGCCTTTATGGAGCGTCTGCTTTCGGTGGCCAGGCTGGAGGTGGGGCAGGCGGCCATGATGCAGTTTGACATTCCGATGCATGGCTCGCAGGGGCTCTGGAAGCTGGTGGAGGCAGGCTACTGGCAGGATGGCGTGTACTACTGCATGCCGCTGCCGATGCAACCCGCCGTGACCATAGCGCCAGAGCGGTACGGCAGTCCCTCCACGGCGCCCCCAGATAAGGTCCTGTACGCCGTCAGATTTCCTCGGGCGGGCCAGCCTTCTCCTCAATGATGGCCAACAGCCAGGGCATGTCGTCCACACTGCCTGGCTCGACGCGAAAGGCAATCTCCCCACCCTCACCGTTACAGCCGATCAGTTCGTAGAGATACGCCGGTCGGCGGCTCAAGATGCGGTTGTCCGAGAGCCAGCGGCTGAGGCTTGTGATGCGCCCCAGGCGGGTCTCGCGAAAGGGCAGTATCTGCTTGTGAAAGGCGCACACCGCGGCCCAATCGAGTCGCTCGTCACCCCAGCGCGAGTGCCGCTCGATGTACTGATCTGTCACAATGATCTCCTCGTCCCGCAGCATGGCCCAATAGTAGACACCGATGCCGGTGGGCAGGAAAAAGAGCAGCAGATAGAACCAGAACCACTGTCGCTGGATCAG
>SKRJ01000369.1 GCA_007118555.1 Anaerolineae bacterium
CACCACAGCGCGCCAATCCTCCCCGTGCTGTTGCGCCAGGTTGCGGCTCTTCCGCCGGTAATAGTGCTCGCGCCTGTCCAGCATGCGGTGCAGGCTGCGCATGTCCATCTGGGGCAAAAAGCTGTCGCACACGGCGCTCAAGGGCCGAATGTCGTGTTGGCGCGCCTGTTGGCCCGCCACATGCAGCGCCACCAGCGCGCCGCCGTGGGAGCCCACCAGGTGGCAGGCCTCGATCCCCAGCTCCTGCAGGAGGTGGCAGCCCAGGTCGGCCCAGTAGCCCCAGAGATCATACTCGTGCTCGTCGGGGTAGGGGTCCTGCCGCGCCGAGCGGCCCCGCCCCGGATAGTCCATCGCGATCACGCGAAAGCGTTGGGCCAGGTGGTCGATCTCTTCCTTGTACGCGCTGGCCGCCAGGATGTTATCGGGTAGAAACAGGAGCGGTTCTCCCTGTCCCTGGTCGACATAATGGATCTCGAGTTCGGCGATGGCATAGATGGGCATGGTTCCCCCTTGGCTTGATGATGGCCATTTTATACCCGCTGCCTTTTCTGATCAATGTGAAATACCTTGACCTGACCCTCTGGTGCCCTTAGACTGTAGCCAGATCGAGTGGTCTGGCAGGTCGGCGATATCGCGCTGGCTGCACCACCGCTCTCGTGTCAGCGATCCATGCGCCTGATGCGTCGGATGCCAACAGTGGAGCGAGCGTATGAAACGCGAGACCGCCTACTATCATGGGTGCCACCAGGATCCGGAACCGTGCCGCGCCCGAGGCCATTGTGATGGCCCGACACCCTCAGGTGCTCCCTCTCTGTGCGGAGCGAGCCACCGTGGATGACCCGACCTTTGATGGCATCCCGGAGCTGCACGCCGCCGGACATCTGGGGCTGCTGGAGGCCCTCCCATGAGCCCTGCACCACCTCCCGATGCTCTTTGCTCGATCCCCGAGATGCGCAGCCTCCTGGCGTGGTGTGCCCGCCAGATCGGCCCGTGCACCCCAGACGCAGCCGATGCTCGCTTTCATGGGCGAGCCACGGTGATGGGCATCCGACGTGGCGCCGACCGCTTCTTTCTCAAGATCCATGCAGAGCCCGACGCCTTTGAGGCCGAGATCCACGCCTATTCGCACTGGACGCAGGCAATGGCGCCTCATGCGCCGGCGCTGATCGCCGTGCGGGAGCAACGGCCGCTGGCGTTGCTGCTGGCCGCCCTTCCCGGCCTGCCTCTGGAGCAGGCGGGGCTCCCGATGGCTCTGCAGGAGAGGGTCTGGGAGACGGCCGGGCGTGTGCTGTGCAGGCTTCACGAGCATGCCCAGGGACGCTTCTTTGGTGCCTGCCGACAGGATGGCAGGGCGGCTGGACCTGAGGTCGTGGATGCGGTCGCGTATGTCTCTTTCGAGCTGGAGCGCGACCTGCGGGTGGCGGTGGACCGTGGCTATCTCACCGACCATGAACGGGGCATCCTGGAGCGCGCCCAGAGGCTGTTGCCCGCGTTTGCCCACGAGCGCCCTGTGCCCTGCCATCGCGACTATTGCCCGGTTAACTGGATTGTGAGCCCCTCGGGCGAGTGGGCTGGGGTGATCGACTGGGAGTTCTCACGGTGGGACGTGCGGGTGTCCGATTTTGCCCGCTACCCCGACTGGCAGTGGATCACCCAGCCCAACCTGGTCGTCGCCTTGATGCGCGGCTATGGGCGAGCCCTGACGCCGCAGGAGGAGCGCCAGCTACTCGTGGCGCGCGCGGTATACGCCCTGGGCGCCATCGTGTGGGGCCACCAGGCCTCGTTTCACGGCTTTGTGCGAGAGGGGCAAGAGGCGCTCCAGCACCTTGACGGGCTGCTACCCAGAGCCGCCAAGTACGGGGCGGGCTAGGCGTCTGCGATAGCGCGTTCGCCTCGGGCCATGAGGCCCGCGCGCTGGAACAGCCAGGGTACCCCCAGGGCCATCCACAGTCCCAGCGGCGCGTACAGGAGCGCGTGGGTCAGGCCTGTCCAACCGGTGGCCGCCGAGAGCGCCTCCAGGGCCCCGAACAGGACCAGCGACGTGGAGAGCCCGAGCAGCAGCCGGAGCCCGAGCCGCCAGAGTGGCGCCGGCAGCGATTGGGGCAGGTAGCGCTGGGCCAGAACCATGCCGACGCCCGCCCCGGACAGTAGCAGGGCCCCATCCAGCGTGCGATCGTGCACGTGGGGCATGCTCCACAGCACCAGAGGCGGCGCCACCATCACCGCCACGAGCCGCCATCCCAGCGGAATCCGTTCGGTCAGCGCGGCAGCGGGCTCTTCATAGCGTAACGCGAGCCAGAGCAGTAGTGCGCCGAGCAGATAGCCCCCCAGCAGATCGATGGGGAAATGCACGCCCAGATAGACGCGCGAGAGGGGCACCAGCACGAGCAGCAGGAGGAACACCACCAGAAGCCAGGTACGCCGTTCCCAGGCGAACAGATAGCCCCATACCACGACCGTATTCTGGGTATGGCCGCTGGGCAGCCCACCCCCCGTCGCTCCGCGCACCATCTGCACCCGAGGGTCGTACTCGAACGGGCGCGGTTGGGCCGCCAGGACCTTGGCCCACGTGTTCAGGTAGAGCGAGAGCATAAAGAGCACGGCCAGGCGCAGGGTCAGGCGCCGGTCTACGCACCAGTAGAGCGCGGGAAAGAGCACGACGTAAAAGAGGGCCTCGCCGGGCAGCGTGAGCAGCACCATCACCTCATCCAGTGCGGGATGGAACTGCTGGAGCCAAAGCACCCACACGATGCCGCTATCGAGGATGGCATCCATGATGCCCGTATCCCTTTCCAGTAGCTGTACCAGGTTCGTCGTGGCGGGGCTGCGCCAGCGAGACGGCGCTAACGGGACCGCGCCCTCTCCATGGCGCGCCGCGCCGCCGCCATCACATCGGTGATCCCCATGCCATAGGCATCCAGCAACGACTCGGCCTCGCCCGACTCGGGGAACACGTCCTGCAGGCCCACGCGCACCAGCGGTGCAGCCAGGCCCTCTTCCGCGATCACCTCAGCCACGGCGCTGCCCAGCCCGCCCAGCACATTGTGATCCTCGATGGTGACCACGGCGCCGGTGCGCCGCGCCAATGCGGCGATGGCCTCCCGGTCCAGGGGCCGCAGGGTATGCACCTCGGCGACCGTGGCGCCAATGCCCTCGGCGGCCAGGCGTTCCGCCGCCTCTTGCACGCGGTTCAGCACGAGGCCGGTGGTCAGCAGGGCGACATCGTTGCCCCCGCCATGCTCGGCCAGCACACGTGCCTTGCCCAGCTCGAATGGCTCGTCGGCGTCGAACAGGTCGTGCTCGCGCCCGCTGCCGATGCGCAGATAGCAGGGGCCATTCACCTGCGCGATGGCGTGGGTGGCCTGGCGGGTCTGGGCCGGGTCCGAGGGCGTGACGATGGTGATGCACGGTATGGCGCGCATGATCCCCAGATCCTCAAAGAATTGATGGGTGACGCCCTCTCGCTCGCCGGCGAACAGGCCTCCGTTGGCCCCCACGAACTTGACGTTGAGCCCCGGATAGGCGCAAAAGGTGCGCACCTGCTCACACGCCCGCATGGTGATGAACCCGGCATAGGTCGCCACAAAGGGGATCAGACCACACGAGGCCAGCCCCGCGGCGACGCCCACGGCGTTCTGCTCGGCGATGCCCACATCAAACACCCGCTCGGGATAGCGCTCGGCAAAGCGAGCCGCTCGCATGGCGGCCAGCGAATCCGCCAGCACCAGCACATAGCGGGAGTCTTGCTCGGCCAGCTCCATCATGGCGGCGCTGAACGCCTCTCGCGTGCCCTTGAATGTCACCATGCTAGGCCTCCCCCAAGGCGACCAGCGCCCGCTCCAGCTCGTCCGCCGTCGGCACCCGCTTGTGCCACGAGTTGTCGTTCTCAATGAATGGCACGCCCTTGCCCTTGACCGTGTGTGCCACGATGGCCGAGGGGCGATCGGCGATAGCGGCCGCAACCTGGGCCGCATCCAGGATGGCCTCGTGGTCATGGCCATCGATCTCTTGCACGTGCCAGGCAAAGGCCGCCAGCTTGGGCGCAATCGGCTCCAGCCCCGCGATCTCTGTCACGCGCCCGCCGCTCTGCCAGCCATTGTTGTCGATCCAGAGGGTGAGCCGTCCGGCGCCATGATGCGCCGCCGCCATGACAGCCTCCCAGATGATGCCCTCCTGCATCTCGCCATCGCCGGCGATCACGTGCACCGCATAGTCGCGGCCGCTGTAGCGCCCCGCCAGCGCCATGCCCAGCCCGATGGAGAGCCCATTGCCCAGCGAGCCGGTGGTCATGTCGATGCCCGGGGTCTTGACCATGTCAGGGTGCCCCTGCAGCATCGAATGCAGGCCGCGGAGCGTCCCCAGAGCCTCAGACGGCATGAAACCCAGGCGCACCAGCGCTGCGTACACCACCGGACAGGCGTGCCCCTTGGACAGGATCAGCCGATCGCGGTCGGGCCAATCGGGTCGCTCGGGGTCCACCCGCAACATGCCAAAGTAGAGCGTCGCGACGATATCTGCCACCGAGAGGGCCGGGCCAGGGTGGCCGTCGCCGCCCACATGCACCATGCGCAGCACGTCGGCGCGCAATCCGTTGGCGATGCGCGCCAGGTCGGGGAGGGTCTCCTTCATCTCACACCTCCTCGTTGGCCAGCGCCTCGAGATGACGCGCCACAGAGAGCACGCCCAGGCGCGGGCTGGTCAGCACCGGCTTGCCCGTCGCCTCGGCCAGGGCATCCTGCATGCGCCCCATGCTGGCCTGGGCCAACAAGAACATCTCTACCTCACCGGCAAGCTCCTCGGCCGCCGCCATGATGCGCCGGTCATGCTCGTCGCGGTCGCCGGCCACCAGCGCCTGAAACGCGCCATCTGCCAACCCCTCGTACACGGTCACGGCGCGGCCCGCGGCCTCGGCCTTGGCGCGCACAAGGCGGGTGGTGGGCCCCAGCGTCGTGGGCAGCGTGGCCAGCACGCCAATGCTGCTGGACCTGTCCACGGCTGTCTCGGCCATGGCATGGTCGATCTGGACCAGGGGCACATCGACAAACTGCTGGCCCAGGACCGCGATCTCGCCCACCGAGGAGCAGGTGTTGAACACCAGATCGGCGCCGGCCTCTTCCGCCGTCTGGTAGTAGGCCACCAGACGGCGCATGACCGCCGGCGTGACCTCGCCCGCCGCAATGACATCCTGGATCAGGCTGTCATCGGCGATGTTGATCAGGCGCACATCGGGCAGTATCTCGGCGAAAAGCTCCTTGATCGAGTCTACAATGTTCATGGCGGTGTACACCGCGGCGACAGTCGGCATGGCGCGCCCCTTTTCCAATGTGAGTCTACAGCAGCCCCAGCGTCCGCTCCACCCATCGCACCGTCAGGCGGCTGCGCATATAGTGGGCATAGCGCAGGGCATCATCGGTCTCCAGCGCGGTAAAGCCCAGGTCGGCGGGATCGGTGGGCGCCCCCACTGTGCGCAGTTGCTTCACGATCTCTTCCGGTGGCGGAACGTCTGCGGCAACGGCCTGCACCTGTTCCCATCGATCGGCCAGCCTGGTGCGCATTCGTTTCGTGAGCACCGGTAGCATTTCCAGCGCCTCGGCATGCTCGGCGATCACCTGCTCTGCCAGCGGCCCATAGCCGGCACGGATGCGGATGCGCTCCTCGTCGGCCTGTGCAGGTCGCGTGCGCTCCAACCGGGCCCGAACATCGTCAGCGGACAGATCCAGCAATCTCCGATAGGAACGTGCCATCAGCACCGTGCCCACACCTACTTTGGCGCCATGCAGCGCTGCCGCCCGCCCCTGTTGCAGCAGTATCATCTCCCAGTAGTGGGAGAGGTGATGCTCCGACCCCGAGGCCGGTCGCGAGTTCTCCCAGCGTGCCATGGCTGTGCCCGAGTCCAGAAGTCCTCGCATGAGCCCCGCGATGGCGGGGGCTTTGTGTCTTCCTATTGCCTCGAGCTGGCCGGACACATTGTGCAACACCCTGTACATGGCGTCCACGACGCTCTGATCGATCTTCTCATCCCACAGGAGAGCGCCCAGGCGCCAGTCTGCCAGGGCGGTATGCTTGCCCAAAATGTCGCCCACGCCGGCGGCGATCATCTCTGAGGGCGCCTCGCACAATACATCCATGTCGGCAAACACGGCGATCGGCTCCTGGGCGTCCAGGGTACGTTTGAAGCGGTGTACGACCATGGGCGCATTGGCCGAAGTAAACGCGTCGGCAGAGGGCGCCGTGGGTAGCGAGATAAAGGGACGCGCCAGCCTGTGGCTGACGAAACGGGTCAGGTCGGTGATCGTGCCCGCCCCCACAGCGAGAAACGCCCGATCATTCTGATCGCCGTGCGCCATGATCTCGAGCACGCGTTCACCATCGGCGATCACCTCATCGCCCGTCAACAGCGTCATCTGCACATCGGCGCCCTCGGCGGTCAGAGCGCTATGGACAGCGTCGCCCAGAGCGGACCGGGTCCGCTCGTCGGCTACAAGAGTGAAACGGCTGAGGCCCTGCGCCTCGACATAGCGCACCAGCGCCTCTACGGCGTCAGGGCCCACATACTGGGTCTCGACAGTCACAACGGCCTCCTGAAGCATGAGAAAAGGACGATACTATCATCATGCAGCCGGGAGGCCTCTTTGTCAAGCTGGAGCAAGAGGCGGAAATCGAATGCAACCAGGGCGATCAGGGTTCGATCAGCCAGCGATATCGCCACTCGAGCTCATGTGACAAGAAAGACGACCGCGATACCGGTAGCCGACATCAGCATCAGGCCCGGCCACAGCGCGCGGCGCAGCCCCCGTGACCCCATGGATAGCACGATGCCCCCCTTTGCCACCGTATTGGCGATCGCGGCCAGCACCAGCGCTCGGGCGGCAACATCCAGATCGACTCTGGCGCCAGCGACACTCAGTTCAGCCATAGAGAGCGAGATGGCGTTGAGGTCGGCCAGGCCGGCTGCCACACTGGAGATATACACGCCTGCATCGCCGAGGGTGACCTGGGCCGCCTGCGATATCAGCAGGATCACGGCATAGAGCACACCAAACTGGAGCGCCGGCCGGAGCTCAAAGGGGTTGTCAAACTGTAGATCGCCCGTTTCATCGGTGCGTTGTTTGCGATAGAGATAGCCACAGTAGGCCAGGCCTACCACCGTCGAGGCCAGCATAGGCAGCCAGAGAAGCCCCACCAGGGCCATGTTGATGACCGCCACAACGATCAGCACCCGTATGTACATTGTCGTCCAGGATACTGTGATGGCCAGGGCTAGGGGGTTTGCCA
>SKRJ01000467.1 GCA_007118555.1 Anaerolineae bacterium
ATGGTACGATCGGGATGACTCCGCGGTGGCGATTTTCGAGATGAGCGATGGCCTGGTCTATACCTACCGGGGGAGCTGGTGCGCCGAGGGGCTCAATACCACCTGGGAGTCCGACTGGCGCCTGATCGGCCAGCAGGGGAGCCTGCACTGGGACGGCGCGACCCTCATCGAGGGCGAGGTCGTCACCGATGCCGGGGGCTTTCGCTCCGATCTGGCGCCCGTGCATGTGCCGGAGGTGGACCCCGGCGACAAGGTGGGCGGTCACGCGGGCGTGATCGGCGAGTTTATCCGGTGTGTGCGCTCGGGCGAGACGCCCGAGACCGTGGCGACGGACAATGTCAAGAGCCTGGCGATGGTGCTGGGGGCGATCGAGAGCGCCAAGACGGGAAACAAGATTCAGATACGGGATTAACAGTCGAACCAAAGGGGGTTCTCATGAAGCGCGTCATACTGGCCTGCGTGTTGGCTTTTCTGTTGACGGGGATGCTCGCCGGCTGTACGCCGGGCGCCATCGGGTCGCGGCCCGAGCCCGTCACCGTGCGTTTTGCCTATCGTGCCGGCAGTATGCAGATCGAGCCCCTGCTGCAAGAGTTCCACGACCAGTACCCGCACATCACCGTGGAGGCCATCGCGGTGACCTCGTCAGGCGATCTGCGCCAGCAGGTATCCCAGGGGCAGGTCGACCTCTTGCGTGACAATCGCGAGGCGCTGGCGCTTGTCCGCCAGGACCTGCTGCGCCCTCTGGACGAGATGCACCTGGCCGAGTGGGATCGGATCCGCGAGGACTATTACCGGGGCCTGTGGGAGTCAATGGCCATCGGCGGCCAGCAGTGGGGTATTCCGGCCGGCCTGGATACCATGGTGCTGTACGTGAACATGGACGCCGTCCGTGCCCTGGGCTTGACGCTGCCGGGTGAACCATGGGACGCCTATGCCTTTCTCGAACTGGCCAACGCCCTCAACGACCCCGATGGGCTGTCGGGCCGCCTCGATTCGCGCATGTTTGGCTTTTGCACCGACCCCGAGCAGTGGGACCTCTTTTTCTTTATCTATGCCTGGGGCGGGCGAATCGTCGACGACCTGAACAATCCGCAACTGCCCACCCTGGACCAGAACGAGACCCTCGCGGCCGCGCGCTGGTATACCGAGCTCTATACCCGCTATGGGGTCGCGCCCATGCCGGCGGTCATCCGTCGGACCTATGCCGGCGGCGTGGGCCATGCCTTTATCTCGGGGCACTGTGGGCTTTGGATGGGGCAATACAGCAACCGGGGTGGCCTGGGATCGCCCTACACCTGGGCAGCCGATTGGGAGATGCTGCCGCTGCCGCAGTTGGGCGGCACCGGAACGTTGGCGGATGTGGAGGGTTACTATGTGGCCGCCAGCTCGGAGCATCCTCAGGAGGCGCTGCAGTTTGCTCGCTTTCTCTCGGACCATCCTCTCGCCTCGGGCGCGTTGGTCCCGCCGCGCCGCGCCCTGGCCGCGGATCCGGCCTTTGAGCGCGCCGTGGGCACACAGGTGGCCGATCGGGCGCGGGACGTCTCGGATCCGATCATCATGGTCCCCGTGGAACTGTCGTCCGAGCTGATGGGTGTGGGCGAAGCGGTGTTTGTGGCGGTCAACCGTAGCATCCTGGAGGGCCTGGATGTCGAGTTGCTGCTGCTCGATGCACAGCAGCAACTCCAGCGGGGCAACTAAGCCGTAATCCGCCCGCTACCAGACGAACACAAAGGTCAGGTCGTTGACGTTGGTGTGGGTCGGCCCGGTGAGGAGCAGATCGTCCAGGGCGGCGAAATAGGGGTACGAGTTGTTGTCCTCCAGGTACTCCCAGGGGTCCATGCCCTGCTCGCGGCCGCGCGCGATGGTGTCGCCCTCGGCCAGCGCCCCGGAGGCGTCGGTGGGGCCGTCGGTGCCGTCGGTGGCCAGGCAGACGACGGTCACATCGTCCATCCCCTGCACCGCGAGGGCGGCCGACAGGGCCATCTCCTGGTTACGCCCCCCCTTGCCGTCGCCCCGCAGCGTCACGGTGGTCTCGCCGCCGGCGATCACGCAGGCGGGCCGCTGGATGGGCCGCCCCGAGGCGAGGATCTCTTTGCCGATGGCGGCAAACACCTTGCCCACCTCGCGGGCCTCGCCCTCCACATAGGTGGAGAGGAACAGGGTGTGCAGGCCCAGCTCGGCGGCTGTGCGCTCGGCCGCCTCGGCGGCCAGATCGTTGCTGGCCACGATCACGTTCTGGGTGCGCTCAAAGACGGGCGAGCCGACGCCCGGGTTCTCCTCGATCTCGCCCTCAACGCCCGCCTGCAAAAACTCCTCGATGCTCTCGGGAATCTTGCCCAACAGGTCATAGCGGCGCAAGAGGTCCCAGGCATCGGCAAAGGTGGTGGTGTCGGGGACGGTGGGGCCCGAGGCGATGGAATCGAGCGGGTTGCCCACCACGTCCGAGAGGATCAGCGACACGACGCGGGCCGGCGCGGCGAGCCGGGCCAGCTTGCCCCCCTTGAGTTGATCCAGGTGCTTGCGAATCGTGTTGATTTCGACGATGTTGGCCCCCGCCCGCAGCAGGGCGTCGGTCAGGGCCTGCATGTCATCGAGGGTGACGCCCTCCACCGGCAGGGTCATGAGTGCCGAGCCGCCGCCCGAGATCAGGCAGAGCACCAGGTCGTTCTCGCCCGCCTGCTCCAAGAGATCGGCGATGCGCTGGGAGCCGGTCACGCCCTCGTCGTCGGGGATGGGATGGCCTGCCTCGACCAGGGCGATCTTTTCGGTAGGGAGCACATGGTCGTACTTGACGTTGAGGGTGCCGTCGCTGATGCGGTCGCCCAGCAGCTCCTCGATGGCCTGGGCCATGGGGGCGTCGGCCTTGCCCCCGCCCACGACATAGATATGCTCGATGGCCGCCAGGTCATATGTCTCTCCATCGACGATGAGGCTGTCGCCCTCGCGTTGCACAAAGCGTTTGACGGCGGCGGCGGGGTCGACGGCATCGAGGGCCGCCTGGAGCACCTGGACGATCTGGCGGCGACGTTCCCCCTTTTGGCCTTTGCGTTCATAGAGGGCAGAGCTAAAGGTCACCATCTTGGCATTCCTTTCTGGACGGTTCTGTCACACGAGCAGGCTCGTCCAAGCATGAACCGGTAGGAGCGCCTGGGCCCCGGCGGCGAGACGCTTCTAGGTGGCGGCGGGGGCCCGGCGCGGGCTGAATATCCGGCCCCACTCGCGCTGCTGCCACACCACGAGGAGCGGCACGGCAAAAAAGAGCGACGAGTAGGTCCCCGTAAGCATACCCAAAAGCATGATGGTCATAAAGTGCCGGATGGTGACGCCGCCGAAAAAGATGATCGCGATCATGACAAAGATCGCGTTCAGCTCGGTGGCCAGCGAGCGGTGGAGGGTCTCGAGCAGGCTGCGGTTGACCAGCGTCTCGTAGGGCTCGTTGCGGCGCTTGGTGCTGTTCTCGCGGATGCGGTCGAACACGACGATGACGTCCTGAATCGAAAAGCCCACCACCGTCACCAGGGCGGTGAGAAAGAGGGCGTCGACCTCCCAGTGCAAGACCAGCCCCAAAAAGCTGCTGATGCCCAACAGGATGATGACGTCGTGGAACATCTTGGTGATGGCGCACACGCCATAGCGGATGGCGTTGGGCACGCGGCGAAAGGCAAAGGCGATGAACGCCAGGATGGCGGCGGACGACGCCAGGATGGCCATGATGGCGGCGCGGGTGGTCTCCCGGCCCACCACCGGCCCCACGCTCTCGAAGCGGAGCTCGGTGGATGGGCCCCAGACCGTCTCGAGGGCCCCGGTCAGGCTCTCCTTCTCGGCCATCTCCATCTCGCGGGCCCGCACCACGATCTGGCGCCCCTCGGCCACCGTCTGCACCGTGGCCTCGGGAAAGCCCGCCTCCTCCAGGATGCCCCGGGCGCGCTCGGGAACCACCGGCTCGTCAAAGGCGAGCTCCAGCAGCGATCCGCCGGTGAAATCGATGCTCAGGATCAGGGGCGAGCCCCGCGTGATCCAGGAGTAGCTGAGCGTCGCCAGGCTGAGTATCAGCAGGACGGCCGAGATCATGAAGTACCAGCGTCGCTTTTGAATCAGGGTGAACACGGGGTCGTCTCCTTGGTCGCCTAGATGCCCAATAGCCAGCGGCGCTCCCGCAGTCGGTCGCCCGCCAGGCCAAAGGCAATGTGGACAAAGGTGCGCGTGACGGTAATGGCGGTGAACATGCTGGTGGCGACGCCCAGCGCCAGGGTGACGGCAAAGCCCTTGACCATGCTGGCCCCAAAGCTGTTGCCGAACCACCACAGGATGACACAGGTGATCCACACCGAGATGTTCGAGTCCAGGATGGACGACCAGGCCCGGCGGAACCCATACTCGACACTGCGCTGCAGCGTGCGGCCCTGGCGCAGCTCTTCGCGCATGCGCTCAAAGATCAGGATGTTGGCGTCCACGGCCATGCCGACCGATAACAGGAATCCGGCGATGCCCGGCAGCGTCAGGGTGACGGGGATGAGCTTGTAGGTGGCCAGGGTGATCAGGGCATAGATGATCAGCGCGATGCAGGCCAGCAGCCCCGGCAGCCGGTAATAGACCAGCATAAAGGTCAGCACTACGATCAGCCCGATGAAACCGGCGCGGGTGCTCTTTTCCACCGATTCGGCGCCCAGGGTGGGGCCTACGGCCCGGGTATCCAGGATGCGGAGGGGGATGGGCAGGGCGCCATAGCGCAGTTGGAGTACGATGGCGCGCGCCTCTTCCAGGCCGAATTGGCCGGTGATCTGACCGCGCCCGTCGGGGATGGCGGTCGTGATCTGCGGGCTCGAGATGACGATTTTGTCCAGCACGATAGAGAGATACTGGCCGACATGGGCGGCGGTGTGGGCGCCAAAGATGGCGCCGCCCTCGCTATCGAGCTCAAAGGCGATGGTGGGCGCGCCGGTGCTGGGATCAAAGGTGACGGCCGCGCCGCGCAGGCTGCGCCCGGTGAGCACGGTGCGGTAGACCGCGTCCGAATCGGGGGGCTCCTGGCCGGGGGCCGGGCCGCCCATCGTCGTCTGGACCACGGTGCCCGCGGGCAGGGCGACGGAGCCGGTATCGACAAACTCGAGCAGGCCCGTCTCTTTGAGGGTCTCGATGGCGCGCTCGGGGTCCTGGATGCCGGGCATCTCGACCACCACGCGGCGGCTGCCCACCGCCTGCACCACAGGCTCGGCCACGCCCAGGCCGTCGACCCGGTTCTCGATGATGCCGCGCACCGCCTCCATGGCGGCGGGGTCTACTTCCTCATCCTCGGGAACGTCGGCCTCCAGCAGAACCTGCATGCCGCCCTGGAGGTCGAGGCCCAGTTGCACAGCGATGTTGCGCTCGATGAGAAACTGTCCGATACGGATGTTGATGCCGGGGTTGTTGGGCCACGAGACCCACGCGGAAAACACCGCGATGGTGATGATCAGGATGAGCAGTCGGCCATCTTGCTGCCTCATAAGAGACTCCTCGTTGGATCGGGCGGGCATCCCGACAAAGAAAAACACCCTCCTGGGTGCTCGTTGCGAGGGCATATGGGGGCAAGCCCGCGAGCAGGCAGCTATCCCTGGCCCAGCACAGCCGATTATAGAGGTGGGCCCATGGGTGTCAAATGTGTGTGGGTGTGACTTGACATTTCGTCAGCCTGTGCTATACTCCTTTATCACGTATCAGCCTCATTATTCTGGCGCATTGCGCCCAGATTCGATCCGGTAAGAGTGTGTTACGCACGAGTACGTACTAGTACGTCACGCACTATTCATCCAACTGACCCATAGGTGCCAGCATTATCCTCCGTGTCGTCCGACATACACGATTCCGAGGCAGGGATTCTACGGTCAAGGCGAAGGCGGATTGTGATGTGTCGGCCAACAGTCTTCTGACAGCCGCTTCCACCATTCGCAAAAGCCCCCGGCGAACCAGCGTCAAGGTGCAAGGAGAACAATAGGTTATGGCAATTCCAGGGACCGTGGTACGTATGATGCCCAGCCCCAATGGCAATGCGCGCCCCCGCAAGTCCTACGCCCGTATCCCCGAGGTGTTGGACATCCCTGATCTGATCAAGACTCAGCAACAGTCGTTTGCCTGGTTCCAGACCGAGGGCATTCGAGAGCTCTTTGCCGAGATCTCGCCCATCGTCAGCTTTAACAAGAACCTGGAAATGCACTTTCCGGGGTTTGACGAGCAAGTGAATGAAGAGTTTGGCCTCGAGTTTCGCTTTGAGGCGCCCCCCTATTCCGAAGAAGAGTGCCGCGAGCGCGAGATTACCTATGGGGCGCCGCTCTATGTCAAGGTGCTCTTGTACAACCGCGAGACCGATCAGCCCATCGTGCAGGATGTGTACATGGGCGATTTCCCCATCATGACGAACAACGCTACCTTTATCATCAATGGCGCCGAGCGCGTGGTGGTCAGCCAGTTGATTCGCTCGCCAGGGGCCTATTTCACCTTGGAAGAGGATCGCGCCACCGGCCGGCAGATGTGCATGGCCAAGCTGATCCCCGATCGCGGGGCCTGGCTCGAGTTTGACACCAGCCGCCGCGATGTGGTCTCGGTCAAGGTCGATCGCAAGCGCAAGATCCCCGTAACGATCCTGCTGCGGGCGTTGGGCGCCGTGTCCGACGGCATTGACGATGTGGCCATCCGCGAGGGCAGCGATGAAGAGCTGTTGGCGCTCTTTGAAACGGTGGATGATGCGCCGGACCGCTCCTATATTCGCACGACGATGGAGCAGGATTCGACGCGCAACGCCGAGGACGCCATCTCCGAGTTCTACCGGCGCATGCGTCCGGGCGATCCGGCCACGCTGGAGAACGCCAAGTCGTATCTGGAGACGTTGCTCTTTAACGATCGTCGCTATGACCTGGGGCGGGTGGGGCGCTACAAGCTGAGCCGCCGTCTCGGGCTGGACATTCCCGTCAGCCACCGCATCCTGACCAAAAAGGATCTGGTGGGTATTGTGGCGCGCATCATCTCTGTCAACAACGGCATGGAAGATCCGGATGACATCGATCATCTGGGCAATCGCCGCATCAAGACCGTGGGCGAGCTGATCCAGAACCAGCTTCGGGTTGGATACCTGCGCATGGAGCGTGTGGTGCGCGAGCGCATGTCCATCCGCGACCCAGACCAGCTTTCGCCCATCTCGTTGATCAACGTGCGTCCTGTGGTGGCCGTCTTGCGCGAGTTCTTTGGCGGCAGCCAGCTCTCCCAGTTCATGCAGCAGACCAACCCGCTGGATGAG
>SKRJ01000361.1 GCA_007118555.1 Anaerolineae bacterium
TCGGGCAGATAGAACACCGGATCATAGCCAAAGCCGTGCTCTCCCCGTGGCGTGCAGGCGATCTTGCCCTCGACGGTCCCCTCGGTAAAGGCCCGGCGTCCGTCGGGCCAGGCGAGGGCAATGACGCAGCGAAAGCGAGCCGTGCGCTCTGTATGAGGCGCACCGGCGATCTCTTCCAGGAGCTTGCGATAGCGGTCCTCGTCCGAGGCATCGGGTCCGGCATAACGTGCCGAGTACACCCCAGGGGCCCCATCCAAAGCGTCGACCTCGAGGCCAGAGTCATCCGCCATGGTCACCAGCCCCGAGGCCTCGGCAAAGGCGCGCGCTTTGAGCAGGGCGTTCTCCGCAAAGGTCGTGCCTGTTTCATCGACCTCAAACTCGATGTTAAGATCGGCCAGGCTGACGAGTTCGATGGGCAGTTCCTGGAGCAGCTCGGCATACTCGACCATTTTGCCGGTATTGTAGGTAGCAACCAGTAGACGCATGATCTTTCCCCCTTGTTCGACAAAGCACTATAGCATGGGGCGGGCCGTTCGACAATTGGCACGGCGGTGCAGCAATGGGACAGGAAGAAGAGGAGCGCCTCAGCGGCAAAGAGGATGGCGCGTGACAAGGGGGATGCCACGCGCCGGGGATATGGGGCTCTGGTGGCCAGAGGTCACCAGGGAATGTTTCTAGTAATACAGCACGGGCACGCTGCTGCGGCTCGTGATCCACGCATCTACCTGGCTGGCAAAGCCCTGGAATGTGGTCGCCTTGATGGAGAGGATCGCGTTGGCTTCTTCGGGGGTGAGGCCGAAATCGCCGATGACGGCTGCTGCGTCCTCCAGGAGATGCTGTCGGAACTCGGCATCCACGATGGCGGTGCCTATGAGGGCCTGGATGTTTTCGTGTCGCATGTTACCATCTCCATTTCCGTCAGAGTGTGATAGATGATGATCTAGAATGAGTGCTACTCGGCCACGCTGCCGATCCTGCCAAACTGAGGGGCCTGGTCCTGTCTGCGCATCGTCCCGTAAAAGAACAGCAGAATACCTAGGGCCAAGATAATGTCCCCGATGCTGAACACGGTTGGGAAGGGACCTCTCAGGACGATAATGTCGCTGAGAAACCACAGGTTTGTCTGTGAGTGGGGCAGGATAATGTCCTTGGCCCCCAGAATCCGTGCGCCTGTCTCTAGCTCATAGGTCAGGTGGGTCAAGCCGGCCCGCCAGATGGCTTCTTTCGTGACCGGCATGTATCCGCCGTTGGCGACCGTGACCAGGGTGTTGAGCCCGAGGCCCAATCCAACGATGGGCATACCCGCCAGCCGGCGGTTGATCCAGACGAGGCCGATCAGAATGGCGTACGAGAGACTAAAGAGAATCGGCGCCATGCCCTGGATCGAATGCGTGTAGACGGCTACCACTTGGAGACCTATGGCCAAAAAGGCCAACCAGCCATGTTTGAAAGGTACTGTAGCCAGCCTGCTCAGGCTGCCACCGCTCACGAGAGCGATCGCTATGCCGAGAGCGACTGCCAGAATGAGTATCATGATCCGCAAAGCATCCTGGCCGAGCTTCTCTTGGCTATCGGCGTATCAGAAACTTGTGACAATGGCAAGAGTGCCATGATCATGGATGACCCCATTTGCTCCTAGAGTGCGCCAGCCAACTGGGTCAACGAGTTCATGAAACCGCCACCGCCACCGGAGCCACTCCAGGGGATGGGCGCGCCTGCAGCCGCAACCAGCGCCGCTGCGGAAAGAATGATGTATGCGATGTGAAAGTATGCCTTTTTCATGGGATGCTCCTCCTGGGATAGACCCTGATGAATCTCTAGAGTGCGCCAGCCAACTGGGTCAACGAGTTCATGAAACTGCCACCGCCACCGGAGCCACTCCAGGGGATGGGCGCGCCTGCAGCCGCAACCAGCGCCGCTGCGGAAAGAACGATGTACGCGATGTGGAAATACGCCTTTTTCACGATTGCTCCTCCGTTGGTTCCAAGACTCGTACAAATGCAGGTGGTGTTGTGCTGTTCCGGTTTCTTAGAAGGGGCCTCCGCCGGCCCGTGCCACGGCGCTGATCAGAGCGCCCAGGCCGGTGATGCCATTGCCGCCGCCAGAGCCGGTCCAGGGGATGGGAGCTCCAGCTGCGACAAGCAGAGCTGCTGCGGAGAGTACGATGTACGCGATGTGGAAATACGCCTTTTTCACGGCATTCTCCTCCTGTTGCATTACCGACCCGGATCCATCTGATGCCGTGGAATGATGTTTCTCCGTCACGGGCCCCATGCTGGACTCATGACCCGGTTCGCTTCATTCCCCTCCTCGGCCAACGATTTAGAGGCAGGATACAATGTGAGACTCACGGATCACTCACGAAAGGGGGGCCAGACAGCAAAAACACCCGATTTGGCGTAAATCGGGTGTAAACTTTTCGGGAAGATACAGGGCTAGAAAGGCTCGATGGGGAGGTGGCCCTGGTGGATCTGATCAAACAGGCGCCGGGTATCGGGGCGCGGGGCGACGCCCATCTCTTGCTCCAGGATGCGGCTGCACTCGCGGAACTGGCGCACGGCGCCCGAGTCGTCGCCGAGCTGGGCTCTGCACCACATGATGCCGCGGTGGGCGCGTTCGTCCAGTTCGTCGAGGGCGAGCACCCGCAGGTACAGAGTCTCTGCCGACTCGAACTCGCGCTGCTGGGCGAGATGGATCGCCTCGAGGGTCAGCAGCCGGATCATGTCGTGCTGCAGGGCATGGCGGAGCTCGTGACACCAGGGATAGTCATGGGCCTCGAGGAACCCGTTGCGGTAGATGTGGATGGCGTTGACACGCGCAATCCGGCCGGGCTCATCCTTTGCCTGGCCCAGGCGTGCCAGGCGCTCGAACTCGGCCACGTCGTAGCGGTACTGCAGCTTGGGGCTCAGGCGGTAGATGCCATTGACCTGCAGGATGGCGCTGCGGTCGAGGGCGCGTCGCAGGCGATAGATGGTGGAGTGAAAGAGACTCTCGCCCCGGGCCTGCGAGCTTTCGGGCCACAGCATATCGCTGATGCGTTCGCGCGCCAGGCCGGCCGGATACTGGGCCAGCAAAAAGGCCATGGTACGCGCCACGGAGGACTCGAAATCGCGCACCAGATTGCCCTTGTAGATGACCTGGCTGCCGTCCAGCGCCAACAGCTCCAGCTCGAGGTCGTTATGCACCAGGCGCAGCCGGGGCTCCATCGTCACCTGGGGGAACAGCTCTTCGATCTGGGCGCGGATCCTGATGGCGTCGAGCCCCCGGATGCTCCATTCGCTGATATAGGGTAGCAGCTTGATCGCTTCGGGGCCCTCGGCGATGATGAACTGATCGGTGTTCAGTTGCTCCGCGAGCTCGCCCAGATGCTCGAGTGCCTCGCGCAATGTGTGCGGGTCGCTGCGATGCCGTGCCAGCAGGGCCATCTGCAGGTACACCCGGGCCACTTCGCGGCGCCCACCTGCCTTTTCGAGAAGGGTCAGCGCTTGCCCCAAGTGGCGGTCTGCTGCATCTGGCTCATCCTCCTGGATGGCCAGGGCTCCCAGAGCGAGGTGCGTCAGGCCGATCGGTTCCTCCATGGCCTGGCGCTCGCCCTGATCGAGGGCCTCGGTGAGGGTCTGCCTCGCACGAACCACATCCTTGTTCAGGCGATGGGCATCGCCCATAGAGGCCAGCACATACAGCATCAGGCCGACCTGTCCGATAGAGGCTGCCACATCCAGCGCCTCCTCATACAGGGTCAGGGCCTCGGCATAGCGGCCGTGGTCCTTTTGCAGATCGCCGTTATTCAGGAGCGCATAGGCCTCGATGCGGCGATCGTGGCTCTGGCGGGCCTTTTCGATGCTCTCCTCGTAGCGATTCTGGGCCTCGGCGTATTGGGCCTGATGATGATGGATCACCCCCAGCCCCTGCAGGGTCATGGCCAGATCCGCGGGGTTGCCCACGCGGCGCCAGTGCATCAGGGCGCGATGGAGATAGCGCCGGGCGTCCTCCATGGCCCCCTGCAGATGCAGGCTGGTGCCCATGTCGTGGGAGATATAGGCGGCTATGACGGCATCGCCGTGGGCCTCGGCCAGCTCGAGGGCGCGGTGCATCTCTTGGCCGCCGCGCTCGGGATCGCCCAGCATATGGTAGCAGATACCGAGGTTCTGATGCGCGCGGATGAACGAGGGAGGATCGTCCCTTTCTTCGATGGTGTTCAGAACGCGGTAGCAGTAGGCGACGGCCTGATCGATGCGCTCCTGCATGCGATGGACGACGGCTTGCTGAAAGAGCACATGGGCCAGGCCCACGGCATTGCCCCGCTGGGCATAGATCTCGTAGGCGGGCTCCAGCATACGCTCCGCCTCGGCATAGGCGCCACTTTCGGTGGCGATTCGGGCGCGCACGACCATCAGCCTGGGATGCTGGTGGAGGATCTCGACGGGCAGAGCGTCGATCCACTCCTGGACCTCCTGGCGGCGGCCCATCTCGTAATACTCTTGCGCCACGATCTCGATCGCGTCCGCCGCCCGCGCATAGGCCTGGGCCGACAGGTAGCCCTGGATGGCCCAGGGCCAGCGTCCCTGATCGACCATGATGCGGGCTTCTTTGAGGAACAGCCGGCGATAGGCCTCGGGGCGCTCGGTCTCCAGCTTGGTGATCAGGAACTCGCGAAAGAGCTGATGATACTGGTACCAGCCGGCCGAGCTGCTGATCTCGAAAGTGAACAGCCCCTGCTCGGCCAGGCCCCTCAGGATCTGAGCCGAGTTGTCAATGTCCAGCAGGGCGTCGCACAGGGGCGGGCTCATCTCTTCCAGAACCGAGGTGCCCAGCAGGAACTCTTGGAGCATGGGGCTCTGCTGAGCCAACACCTCTTGGGCCAAAAAGCCAAAGATATTGTCCAGCGAGCCCGACAGGTTGACGATCTCTTCGATCGTGCTGGTCCAACGGGTCTGGGACGCCAGCAGGATCGCCGTGATCCAGCCCTCGGAGCGGGCTGCCAGGATGTCCAGGCTCTCGGGCGCAAAGTCAGACATGCCGCGCAGGGCCAGCATCTGGCGGATCTCCTCGCGGGTGAACTTGAGCTGGCGCACGCCCAGGCCCACGATCTCCTCCCGGGCGGCGAGGCGGGTGAGGGTCAATCGTCGGGGGATGGCCCGCGAAGCGATGATCAGGTGGCAGTGCTCGGGGAGATAGCGCAGCAGCCCATCCACCAGTGCGTTGACGGGCTCGCTCTCCAACACCTCGTGATAGTCGTCCAGCACGAGGGCGAAATAGCCGCTGATGTTATCTTCGATCTCGGCGAGCAGCAGCCGGATGAACGGCTCCACATCCTCGGCCGGCCCGCGAAAGGTGCGCAGGGTACGCAGCACCGACTCGCCAAAATCAGGAAAGCGACGCCGGATGGAGGCGACCAGATACTCGACAAAGGTGCGGACTTGATTGTCGCCTGCATCGAGGGTATACCAGCAGACAGGGAGCTCGGCGTCGTGGGCATAGTCGATAAGGAGCGACGTCTTTCCATAGCCCGCACCGGCCGAGATGAGGACGACCTTGTGGTTGATATTGCTATGCAAAAAACCCACCAGGCGTTCGCGACGCAGCAGCGTCGGCACGCGCTGGGGAATCTGAATCTTGCTGCCGATGAGCGGGTACTCTCCGTGCATCAAGGTCGAACCCATCTCTATGTTGATAGTTGACTATGGGGGATATTGTAGCACCTTTTTGCAGGCTTTACAATCGCTATGTTGCTCTGTTTATGGCTTCTTTACGAAGCATGTTCCTGGGGTTTGTGAGGCCGTGGCGGGCCAAGGCAGAGCCAATCGGAACCAGGCACACGCTTGCTGTCCGGTGGAGCCCCGTATGGGTGCACGGCGCGTGCCCCGACGGCCTGCCGTGGGCGATTGACATCGGGCCAGCGATACGATACCCTAGCGATGGTGGTCCGTCACACAAGAGTCCACACGCTCAAGGACGCAGCGGACTCTCCCCCATTTCGCGCGCCTCGATGCGCAGCGCAATATCGCAGAAGGAGACATGACAATCCATGGCAACTACGGTGATCCTGCCCCAGATGGGCGAGACGATGGATGAAGGCACCATTGTCGAGTGGCTGGTCCAAGAAGGCGACCCCGTCGAGCGGGGCGACATCCTCTTTCAGGTCGAGTCGGACAAGGCCGTGCTTGAGGTCGAGTCGCGCCAAAAGGGCGTCCTGCGCAAGGTTCTGGTGGGCCCCGATGTGCCCGTGCCGGTGCTGACGCCAGTGGCCATCATCGGGGAGGCGGACGAGGACATTGGCCCCTTGCTGGCCGAGCTGGAGGGCGGCGAGGCCGCCCCGTCAGAGGCCGTGGCGGCGTCAACGCAGTCTGCTGCGTCAACGCAGTCTGCTGCGTCAACGCAGTCTGCTGCGTCAGAGGCGCAGATCACCGAGGATGACGACCGAGTCGAGCAGCCTGTGGCCGAGGGGCGCGTGGTGGCCTCTCCCCGGGCGCGCAAGCGAGCCAGCGAGGCAGGTGTGGATTTGCATCGGATCACCGGCAGCGGCCCGGGCGGGCGCATCATCGAGGAGGATGTGCTGGCCTACCTGACGGAGCAGCCCAGGGCCACGCCGCTGGCCGCGCGGACAGCGGCCCGGGAGGGCGTGTCACTGGCGGACCTGGCCGCGAGTGCGGGCGGCACCGGGGCGCGGATTCGCGAGGCTGATGTGCGGGCCGCGGCGACTGCCCCGGCAGCGTCTGTGGCGGCGCCGGCGGGCGACGCCCCTGTAGGGGGCGAGGTCAGGCCGATGCGCGGCGTGCGCGCCATCATCGCCGAGCGTATGGCGGCCTCCTCGCAGACCACGGCGCCGATCACGCTGCAGACCGAGGTGGATGCCACGGGCCTGGTGACGCTGCGCGAGCAACTGCGGGACGCCCTGGCCGGCGAGCTGGGGTTCAACGTGGGCTACAACGATCTGCTGGGCGTGATCGTGTCGCGCTGCCTGATCGAGTACCCGTACATGAACGTGCAGCTCACCGAGGAGGGCATCCGCCAGATGCCGTCCGTCAACCTGGGGCTGGCGGTGGATAGCGACCGCGGCCTGCTGGTGCCCGTGGTGCGTAACGCCGAGCGGCTCAGCGTCAAGGGCTTGGCGGTGGCGTTTCGCGATCTGGTGCAGCGGGCCCGCCAGGGCAAGTGCCAACCCGACGAGCTCA
>SKRJ01000100.1 GCA_007118555.1 Anaerolineae bacterium
CCTATCGCCCCACCCCAGCGTACGGAAAAAGGCCTCTTTGTAGTCATCCTTGCAGGCCAGGGGCAGCCCGAACCGCTGCGCGATCGCGAGCGCCAGGCGGGTCTTGCCCGTACAGGGCAGCCCGGTCACGATGACGGCCAGAGGCCCCTGCATAGCGGGGCGCGGCGTAATGGGTCGATCCATCAGACAGCTCTCCTCGTCGTACGACGTGCGCGGCGCTCATGCAGCCAGCCCACCAGCGGCGGCACCCAACACAGGTTGGCGGTGATGGTCTCTAGGGCGGTAAACACCTGCGTCGTCGGACTGAACCCCAGCAGCCGCGCCGTGAGCAGCCCCACCGGCACGATCAGAATCACCGACAGGCTGGCCAGCAGCACGGGATGGCGCACATAGACGCCCATGGCGGCCCGCCACGAGCCCTCGCGCCGCCGCAGGAACAGGGTGCTGGAGAGGTTGCCGCCGATCTGGTCGCCCAGGGCGTAGAAAAAGGGGATGTAAAAGCCCTCGACACCATAGACATCGACGCCCGCCAGGCGGCTGCCCCAGTCGATGACCCAGGGCGTCGCCATCCCGATCAGCTTGCCCCAGCCGTACGCCTCGGCCATGGACGCCACGCCGCCCCGCAGGCGCCGGCGGATAGCGAACGCGCCCTCCATGACGCTCTCGCCCGAGCCGGCCAGGGTGCGCACCAGCCACTGGCCGATGGCGCTCCCCTCGAACCCCATGGCGTCGAGCACGATGCCCAGCAAGAGCCCGCCCACAAAACCGGCGCCGGTATAGACCACGATCTCGGAGAACTCTTCATTCTCGATGCCGTCGAGCTCTCTCTCTTCCGCATCGCGATCTGCCACCTGTATGCTCTCCCTACGTGTGTCAGTCTCACAGCTCTCGAGGGTGCATCACCAGACCCCGGGCACGAGGCGATAGCGCACATCCCAGGCATAGCCTGCATAGCCCGGCAACTCTGCCCGCAGAACGCGATCCTCCAGCGCCGTGCGCAGCACATAGGCCGGCAAGAGCAACGCCAGCAGGGCCGCCGCCCAGGTCGATCCCAGCAGAGCGGGTGTCGCCAGCGCAAACAGAACCGCCCCGAGATACCCGGGGTGCCGCACGTAGCGGTAGGGCCCGTCGGCGGCGACCGAGTGCCCGCGCTCGGATTGTATGCGCACCACCGGCGCAAAGAACGGGTTGCTGAGCATGGCCCACAGCGTCCAGGCAGTGCTGCCCAGGGCAAGCACCGCCACGGCTGCCCACCAGCCCCAGGCCGTGTCCACCGTCGTGCCAAAGCGGACCTGCAGGCCGGCCGCCACGCCCATGAGCATGGGCGCATAGGCCATGGCCAGCGCCAGAGGGACATCGTACCCTTTGGTCCCTGCGCGCACCCCGGCCCGCTCCTGCACCAGATCGGGGCTGTGCCGCGCCAGCAGAATGCCCGTCAGAGCCATGCTTGCGGCGCACAGCCCGATGTATCCCCACCCCATGGGCCAGCGCAAGGTGCCGGCCGAGACAAACAGGGCCCCGGCCAGCAGGGCCAGTCCGACGCACTGCTTGATCAGATAGCGACCCACATCACTCCTTACGGGATCTCCGCAAAGATCTCCCGCGGCGCATAGGCGACGCCCACCATGCCGGGGCCGGTATGCGCGCCCAGCACCAGCGACATGGGCTTGAGGGGCAACCAGTCGCAATCAAAGGTCCGATCCACCTGGTCGCGCAGCATCTCGCCCGCCTCGGGATCGTTCGAGTGCAACACCTGGGTCCGCAGGGCGGTGCCCGGCGCATACTGGCGCGTCATCATCGTCACCAGGCCCTTGACGGCGCCCCCAAAGGCACGCGCTTGCCCCTTTTGCACATAGGTGCCGCCCTCCTTTTCGACGCCAATGATGGGCTTGATGTTAAGCAGCGAGGCCACCAGCCCCTTCATGTGACTGATGCGGCCACCATGGATCAGATACTTGAGCTCTTTGAGGGTGTAGAGGCTGTCGGCGGCATCACTGATGTCCGCCACCAGCGATTGGATGCGCTCCAGAGGCCAGCCGGCCTGGGCCGCCCGCGCCGCCGCCTCCACCTGCCAGCCCGAGGCCGCCGACAATGTCTTGGCGTCGATCACGGTGACCTGGGCCTCATCCACCATCGAGGCCGCGGTCAGCGCCGAGTTGACCGTGCCGCTCAGACCCGATGAGATGTGGATGGAGAGGATGTCGGGATCGGTCGTAGCCAACGTGCGGTACAGGTCGGCAAAGACGCCCGCCGATGGCTGGGATGTGACCGGCAGAGTATCGGTGGCAGCAAGCAGCCGGTAAAAGGTGGCCCCATCGATATCGACATTCTCCTGGTACGACACATTGTCCAGCGTGACCACCAGAGGCACCACATGGATATTGAGCGCTGCTTGTTCCTCCGGCGTCAGGTTCAGGTCGGTTCCGCTATCCGTCACGATCTGCATGGGCGTTCTCCTTCTTGGGTCCGATGGACCAGAAATGCCGGCACAAAAAAAAGGCGGGCACGTAGGCGGGCACGGTCTGGACGGGACAGGCGTTCCTGCCTGGTTGGCGGGGGGGCCATCATCGCACCCGACCAGGCAAGCGCGCGAAAAGAGAGGCTCAGGGCCCTACGGCACCGGGCATCGAGCCCATGTCGCCCTGCTGCAAAAGCATCCCCATGCGGGTGCGGGCCAGCACATACAGGGCATCCTCGCCACGCTCGCGGGCGAGATCGGACGCGAGCTCGAAATCAGCCAGCGCCTGCTCACGGTTCCCAAGGCTATCGTGAACGCCGCCGCGGATCAGATGTGCCTCGGCCGACCCGGGATCCAACTCGATGGCCTGTTCCGCAAAGGCCATCGCCACATCAAGGAGTTGCACCGTCTCGTACTGCCGGGCCAGCAAGAGCGTAAGGCGCAGAGGATCCTCGACCAATGTCTCGGCGCGGGCCAAGGCCGCCCGGTGATCTTCATCACGGCCCTGCACATCGTAGAGGGCCGCCAGCGCCACCCAGGCCTCGGGTAGGTCGGGGATGACCTCCAGGGCCTGCTCGTAGCGCTCTATGGCATCCTCGTACTCGCCCATATAGACCATCTGCTCGGCCATGGTCGTATAGCCGTAGGCTTCTCTCTCTTCGGGGCTCATGCCGAAAAAGGTGTTCAGCAAATAGTTGCCCACCAAGAGCACAAGCACAAGGCCGATAACCGCGGCCCCGGCGCGCACCACCGTATGGCGCAGGCGGTCGGCGACGGTCTGGTCCAGATACCACCACCAATGTGTGGTCGGGGGCGCCTCCTGACTGCGCAGCGCGCCCAGCCCGCCCCTACGTGCCGCAAGAGCAACGACCCGGGTGGCATGGCGATCCAGCATATTGTCGACAGTGGCCAGGCGTGTGCGCTCGGCACGCAGGTCACGTCCGAGAGCCTCCTCGGCGGCTACCGTCAACTCTGCCTCAGAGCGCTTCCGCAGCAGGTCCAGTACATTATCCGCATGCAGATTCGCGACGTCCACCTCCAGGAGGCGGATCTGCTCGCGCAGCAGTTCCATGCGCGTCTGTAGACGGTTGTTCTCGAGACTGCCTTTGGGCATGAGCTTGTCTCCAGCATCATGAACTACAACTTGATGCAGACGCATTATCGTACGAGTGACGGTTCGGGTCAAACGGCCGGACTGTGACACACCCGGCAACGCTCGAATCGCAAGGGGCCCGGGAGGCTGTTATAATGGCTCAGACCAGGATTGTGCAACAAGCTCGAGATCTCCCAGAGGAGTACAGCATGATAGATGAACAACAGGTGCGTGAGGCACTGACCGAGGTCATGGACCCCGAGCTCAATCGCAACATCGTGGAGCTGGGCATGGTCCACGATATCGAGGTCACCGATGGGATCGTGACCTTTACGCTGGCGTTGACCACCATCGCCTGCCCCATGCGCAATCAGATGCAACAGGATGCCCGCGAGCGCCTCATGGCGTTGGAGGGTGTCAAGGATGTGGCCATCAACATCCGCGAGATGACCGACGAGGAAAGGCAAGCCATCTTTGGCGCACAGCAGCAGCGCCAGGGCTCGGCGGCTGGCTTCAACCGCATCAAGCGCGTGATCGCCGTCGTGAGCGGCAAGGGCGGCGTGGGCAAGTCCAGCGTCTCGGCCCTGCTGGCCCTCGGGCTGGCCCGCAAGGGGCACCAGGTGGGCCTGCTGGACGCCGACATCACCGGGCCCAGCATCCCCAAGATGCTCCTCAGCGATACGCCGCGCCCCATGGGCGGCCCCATGGGCATCCAGCCCGTGACAAGCGAGAGCGGTATCAAGATTATGTCGATCAACCTGTTGCTCCAGGACCAGGAACAGGCCGTTATCTGGCGCGGACCCCTCATCAGCGGCGCCATCACCCAGTTCTATGGCGATGTCGTCTGGGGCGAGCTGGACTATCTCGTCGTGGACCTGCCGCCCGGCACGTCGGACGCCTCCCTCACGGTGATGCAGTCGCTACCGCTGGATGGCATCGTGCTCGTCACGACGCCCCAGAGCCTGGCGGGCATGGTGGTGCGCAAGGCCTGGAACATGGCCGACCAACTGAGCATCCCGATCCTGGGCATTGTCGAGAACATGTCCTATGCCGTGTGCCCCGAGTGCGGGCACCGGTTCGAGCTGTTTGGCCCCAGCAAGGCGCAGGAGCTGGCCGACAGCATCGGCGCTCCCCTGCTGGGCCAGCTCCCCATCGAGCCCGGCCTGGCCGAGCTGGCCGACAGCGGCCGCCTCGAAGAGTACACCGGCGACGCCTTTGACGTGGTCACCGAAGCCGTCATCGCCTGCCTGCCCCCCGAGCTGTAACCAACGACAAGCGAGCGAACCGGTGGCTCACACAGCCCCGGTTCGCCCGCTTGCATCTTGTCCTCGAACGCTACCTTCGCCGCCCCAGAGTCTGGCTCAGCCGCTGTAGGGCGTCGGTGAGCACCCGGATGCTGCGCAGATACTCGCCCAGCTCGATCTGCTCGTCGGGGGTGTGGTCATAGGCCGAGTCGCCGGGGCCATAGGCCACGATGGGGCAGCCCCAACGCGGGCCGATGACGTTCATGTCCGACGTGCCGGTCTTGGTCACAAACCGGGCCCGCCCGCCCTCGCCGCGCACCGCCGCCAGCAGCGCGCTGGTCAGGACGTTGCGCTTGTCGGCGCGGAACGGCTCCTCGCGGCCGTGCAGCGTCACCTGCGCCTCGCCCGCCCACTCGCCCGTGAGCTTTGCTTCCAGCGCGTCGATATCCAGCCCCAGGGGCAGCCGCAGCCCGATGCGCATCTCGACGCATTCGGAGAGGCCGTCGCCGTCCGAGCGCATCGAGCGCAGCGAGGGGTCCAGCGTGCTGAACGCAGACGCGGGCGCGCCTGCGCTGGTCTGCGCGTCGTTGTACGCCCCCGCCCACTCTTGCACCGCCAGCCAATACCCCACCGCCGTCTCGCACACCGCGACGGCCTGCCCCGCCGTGTGGGACATGGCCCGCGAGAGGTAGTAGTCCACCAGCAGGCGCCCCTTGTACCCCAGGGTCACCCGGTCCCAGCGGCTGGGCTCACCGATGATCACCGCATCGGCCGGGGGGTGATGCTTGACCACATGATAGGCCCCAGCGGAGGTGGCGGCCTCCTCCTCGACGGCGCCGACCACGAGCACCCGCAGGCCGGGCAGCGCGCCCGTCCGGGCCGCGGCGCAGAGGAATGCCGCAAAGGGGCCCTTGGCGTCGACAGCGCCCCGCCCGTAGAGGACGTCGCCGACGCGGCGCACCGGCACGTGGCCCGGCACCGTGTCGATATGTCCCAGCAGCAGCACGGTGCGCTCGCCGACTCCTAGGCTGCCCACGGCGTTACCGGCGGCGTCCACATGGGCGTCCATGCCCCAGCCCGCCATGGCCTCGACGGCGGCCTGAGCCACAGCCGCCTCCTGGCCCGAGGGGCTCTCGATGGCGACCAGTCGCTCTAACAACGCGATGGCCTCGGCGTCCGACGGCGAGTGGATCCCCATCGGCTAGCGCGCCGTCAGCACGCGCTCAATGGCGTCGCAGACCGTAGCCAGCTCGTCATCGCGGATCACCAGGGGCGGCAGCAGCCGCAGGACCGTGCGCCCCGCCGGCAGCGCCAGCACGCCCTCGTCCATCAGCGCTTTGAGATAGGGCGTTACCCGGGCGCGCAGCTCGATGCCGATCATCAGGCCCAGCCCGCGCACCTCGCGGATGGCCCGGGCGTCGATGGCGCCCAGCCGCTCCAGCAGCCACTGGCCCTTGCGCTGCGCCTGCCCCGGCAGATCGTGCTCCAGCATATAGTCGATGGCGGCCAGGCCGGCGGCGCAGGCCAACGGGTTGCCGCCAAAGGTGGTGCCGTGCACGCCGGGGCGGATACCCTCGACCCGCTCGCCGATGAGGACCGCCCCCATGGGAACGCCCCCGGCGATGCCCTTGGCGACGGCCATCAGGTCGGGGCGCAGGTTGTGGTGCTCGCTGGCGAACATGCGGCCGGTGCGCCCAAAGCCGGTCTGCACCTCGTCGACGATCAGCAGCGCGCCCGCCGCATGGCACAGACCCTGGGCCTGCTGCAGATAGGTGGTCTCACCGATATTGACGCCGCCCTCGCCCTGCACCACCTCCAGAATCACCGCCGCCGTATCGGCGCCCAGCGCCTCGTGCAGCGCGTCCAGGTTGCCATAGGGGACGTGGGTGACGCCGGGCAGCAGCGGCTCGAACGGCTTGCGGTAGTTGGGCTCCCACGTGGTGGACAGGGCGCCCATGGTGCGCCCGTGAAAGCTGCGCATCGTGGCGATGATGCCGGGCCGCCCCGTGCTCAGCCGGGCAAACTTGAGGGCCGCCTCGACCGCCTCGGCGCCCGAGTTGACCAGCAGCGCCCGCTCCAGCCCCTCCGGCGCCACAGAGACCAGGCGCTCCAGGAACCGGGCCCGCACGTCGTTGTAGAACACCTCCGGGCAGGTGATCAGGGTCCCGGCCTGCTGGCACACCGCCTCGACCACGGCGGGGTTGCTGTGCCCGACGATGGCCACGCCATGCCCCGAGACACAGTCGATGTACTCGCGGCCCGCGTCGTCCCACAGGCGCGCGCCCTCCCCCCGCACGATGGTGACCTCGCGCTTGGGATAGCACCCGCTGGTGTAACGTTGTTCGATCTGCATGGC
>SKRJ01000352.1 GCA_007118555.1 Anaerolineae bacterium
ATTCTCGAAGACACCTGTGAAGAACACGGCCTCCGCGAGGTCAAAATGCTGGCAGGCCGCAAAACGTTCACCCACGGCTGTCCACAGTGTAAAGCCGACGAGGCAGACGACCAAGAGTCCTAGATCGGCCGGAACATGCCGCTTCTGGGGCGCCCACCTGGTACAATGAGCTTGTCTCACTCTACCATTACGCCGCTACAATCGGCAGGAGAACGGGTATGGCTGACCTAAGCAGTGCTTTTGCGCAATGGCTCTTGACCCAACTCGAGAATCTGCCCACGGGCCTGCTGCGTGACGGCGGCGAGCTGCTCAGCGCCGATCGCCTGCTGGCCCATGTCTTTGAGGGCCGGGAATCGGCGCATGTGCGTGCGTTGCTGCAGATGCCCCAAGAGGGCACGGCGCGCAGAAATACGATCCTGATCCCCGGCCTGCTGGGCTCACTCCTGGCAAGCACCCGCGGCCTGAGCGCCATGCTCTGGTTCAACCCTGCTATCCTCATGGATGGGCATCTGAACCTGATGGACCTGGCAGCAGATGGCCGCTCGGACCGGTCGCCCGATGTGGACATCTCACCGGTGGGCATCGAAAAGATGACCTATCTGGAGCTGATTCGCACGTTGGCGGCCCATACGCGGCTCTACCAGTTCCCCTATGACTGGCGCAGGCATATCGAGAGCAACGCAGATCTGCTGCATGAGAGCGTCTGTCGGTGGAACCAGGCCGACCCCGAACGGCGCTATACCATTGTAGCCCACAGCATGGGCGGCCTGGTGGCTCGAACCTATTTTGCCCGTTATCCCCATGAAGCAGAGCGCTGTATCGATCGCGTGATCATGATCGGGACGCCCTATAACGGCACGCCCTCCATCATGATGACCTTTACCGAGGAGCAGCATCCGGGTCGTCTCGTGAACCGTTTGAACGAACAGAACGACATGCTGGGCTTTACCGCGAATCTCCCTTCCCTCTATCAGTTGTTGCCGCCGCCGCCGGAACTCTATCGTCCCGAATGGGTTTACCCCTTTGATTGGGACATCTATGATGCTCCGGCCTGGGGGCTGCCCTGGATACGCCAGGACTATTTGAACGATGCGCGCGCCCTGCATCAGGTGCTGGACGCTACGGACCCCCAGATCGAGATGATTGGCATTGTCGGGTGCCATCAGCGGACCGTCGATCGCGTTTCGCTGAACCCGGATAATCCCGAGGCTCCGTTGACCTTTTACTATGAGGAGAACGGCACCTCATCGGGGGATGACAAGGTGCCGATCTGGTCGGCGGGCGACAGCCGCCTGAGCATCTACTATGTGGAAGAGACCCATGCTCGACTGGTGAGCCATGAGGAGGTCTTGCAGGCTGTGATCGATCTTGTCTATGCGCAGCGCGCCAATCTGCCGCGAGAGCTGCCCGAGCGACGCCAGACGCTCAAGGGCCTGGGCGCTGCGCCCCTCGTCCAACAAGTGACCGAACTGCGGGAGCGGATGGAGCAGGGCAGGATCACACGCAAGGATATCGAGGCGTTCTTCTTTGATCGCTGAACCTGCGCTCTTTCAGCCCTGGCTGATGAGGCGGCCCTATGGATGTCCCCGCATTTTTCTGGCCGAGTCTGTTCTGTTTCGAGTCGTTGCCGGTATTGAACACTTTTGCCATTAGGAGGACCCATGCAGTCACACATTCTGTATCGTGAGAACACCTCGGTTCGCACCCGAGTGCTTGGCATCTTGCTCTTTGCCGTGGCGACGGCCATCAGCGCTCGCGTGAGTGCCCTGGTGCCCAACTCGCCCATTCCTCTCACCATGCAGGTGTTGGTGGTTGTGTTAAGCGGTCTGGTGTTGGGGCCCCGTGATGGCCTGTTGGCGCAGGCGGTCTATCTGCAGGCCATTCTCCTGGGCGCGCCTCTGACGGCTGCGGGCCTGGGTGGTCCCTTGGCGTTTGCCTCGCCCACCGCGGGCTATCTTGTGAGCTTTCCCCTGGCTGCCTTTGTGGCGGGCTGGCTGGGCCGGCAGACCCGGACGGGCGCCTGGCTCTGGCGCGCCCTGGGTGGCCTGGCTGCCTTGGCTGTGATCTATGGCTTTGGCACGGCGTGGCTGGCGGGCTATGTCGGCGGCCTGGGCAATGCCTGGGCGCTGGGCGCGGTGCCCTTTATCGGCGCCGACTTGATCAAGGTTCTGATCGTCACAGCCGCACTCTCGCTTCGCTCCCGCTAGTCCCGAAACGGCAAGACAGGCGCCCCTCGGTAGCCCTCTACCGGGGGGCGTTTTTGCGCCTGCTTCCGGGCGAACGGCCCGGCTGAGCGTGGAACACCTTGCGGGCCTGCGGATAGCGGGCCAGCACAGCCCGCATGAACCGGATCCCCGGGCGCCGCTTGCCGGCAAAGATCATCGAAAGATGCGCCGGCGAAAAACCCAACCTGCGCGCCATCCCCTGGGCGGTCATGTGCTCCTGTCGCATGATTCGCTTGAGAAGGCAGATCAGGGCGCTGATCTCTTCGTCTCGCATCGTTGGCTCCTCGTTCTTGGGCGGTAGGGTAAGGTGGGGACATCTGGCTCGCTAGCAGCATATGGGCTCTCGAACAGGACAAGCTACGCCTGACATTATAGAACATATGTTCTATAGCGCCAAGCGCATTTCGTCCCTCTGAGGGCCGTTGGGCTGCGATCAGGGGGCGTCGGTGCGCCAGAACCAGGTCGCGGAGCGATCGGTATCGAGGGTGGTGGTCAGAGAGGAGGGCGACTCGCCCTGGTGCCAGCCTGTGGCCTGCAGGGTGACGGGGGCCACGTCCGCCTGCAGGGCCACGGGCACGCCCTGTGTGCCCGCCTGCTTTTGGACGGTCAGCTCATAGCGGCACAATGTGCCCTGGCAGACAAAGAGATCCGAAGGCAATCGATAGGTCAGGGTCAGGGTATACGTCTCTCCTGGCGGCACCACCAGAAACGCTCCGAGGCTGGAGCGCCCTTGCTCTACGCCCACATCGATGTCGGCCAGGCCAAGCTGGCCGGCACTATCTGACGCTGCGAGCAACTCGATCCCCCGGGGCGCCAACACGCGGACATAGTTCCAATAGCACTGCTGCGTCAGCGCTTCGTAAGACTCGAGCACCTGCGGCTCGTGCACGCAGGCGTCCAGGTCGGCTGTGGCGTGATTGCGGTAGGTGAGCTGCAGGGTGGCCGTCGGTGCAGCGCCTGCCAGGCTGAGGGAGTATGCCAGGCTGCGCTCGATATTGCGATCCACCTTGTTATAGCCCAGATTCGAGTCCACCACCATCAAATAGTCGCCATCCCCCCGGTGAATCGCCCCCGACCAGCCGGCGCGCGTCAGATCCGCACGGGCGTTGTCGCTCTGGAGCGCCCAGACCTGGATGTGGCGATGCTCTGCGCCCTGCGCCAGCGCCTCGATCAGGCTCAGCCAATCACGCAACGAGAACTGTTCCAAACGCGTTATGCCGGCCTGTACAAAGTCGCCGCCAAAGTCCTTGCGGTGCTGGAGCCATCCCCACAGATTCTCGGTCCGTTCGGCCAACGAGGCGCCTTCCAGCGGCGTCTCCCAAAAGGTCTCGGCCATGGCCAGCAGGTTGTCGGCGGTGATGGTCACGCCGTATTGCTCGACATCCAGCGGCCCCATGGCCTCGAGCGCCAGATGGAACGCGTGTGTATCCAGGGCGATGACGCCATCGACGCGGACAGGGTGGTTGGCTTGATAGAGGGCCGCCAGCACCTGCGCCGAGGTAGGCCAATCGGGCGACCAGTTGGCATCGCGAAACACGAGGCCCGGAAACTGCATGTGAACGGCCAGAGGCTCGGGCGCCGGCGGCATGGCAAAGCCCTCGGTCTCGACATCATAGCTGCTCATGAAATCATAAGAGTGCAGTCGATAGCCCTGTAGCTGTACGGCGATCACGCTGCTGATAAAGCCACCGGTGGCCCGAAGCTCGTCGCTGTTCTGTACCACGACCAAAAAGAGGCGTTCCTGGCCGCCCCCCAGCAACTCGGGCGCGAGGAGCAAGCCGTCGACGGCCAGTGTTGGCAGGGGCGCCAGCGACGCCAAGCGGTCGAGCGGGCCGGCAAGGCCCTGGAGCGCCTCCGAGACACGTGCCGCCGGGGGGCGCAGGGCCAGCAAGCGTTGACGATCGGCGCCCAGCCGCGTCAGGGCGTGATCCAGCGGGTCGGTACGATACTCGAACGGCTCACCGGGGGCCATCGTAACCTGGCCGTACAGGTCCGCAGCGCTCTCCAACTCTAGCGCCGCCCACCAGGCTGTGGCCACCAGCCCCACCGCCAGCTCCAAGCCGTCGCACCCCATCACCCCCAGACGATGCGCAGCAGGCCACAGGGTTTGGCGGGTGAGGAGGCAGGCAACGGGCTGCGTCAGGCCAGCCATGCCCTGGACGTGCCCCTCGAACTTGCCCAGCTCGGCGCGCAGTGCGCGGGCAGGCTCTGGCTGCACAACCCCCTCTGCGTTGCGGGTCTGCATCACCAGCCGGGCGGCCTGGGCGGCACCCCGGCCGTGGCTGTAGAGGCCATAGAGGCGATAGCCAACCAGGCCTCCCCAGAGGAGCATGCCCAAAAGTAGAACCCAGAGCAGGGTACGGGCCCAGCCTCGCCAGGATTGCGTCATGGATCGCATGTGCGTTCGGCTCTAGCGGGCGTCAGGCGCCGCAGGCTCGGCGGCGCTGATGGACTGTAGCGCATCACGATAGGCTTGGCCATAGAATGTCAGTTGCTCGGCTTGATCATACAGGTCGCCATGGAACAGGCCCGATGTGTAGCTGGCAAACCAGGACCAGGACTGGACATAATCGGTCTCATGCAGCCATCGGACGGTTTCGTGGATATAGGCCGTGATGGCTTCGGGCGACTCGTAGCGGGTATCATGCCGCTCCTGCCCCATGAGTACGCCAAACTCGCTCAGAATCAACGGTCTGTCGCCTTCGCCGATGTCGGACATCCACGCCCGGAATGCGATCAACCGATGGCGGAACAGGTCCTGATCGAGCTGACTGACTTGGGGCTCCAGCACATAGTTGTGTACGTTCCAGGCATCCACCCGGGGGTAGACTCTGTGGTCGCGATGATAGGCCTCGCGAAAGGCCTCGGCCCACTGCCAGTCGGCGTTCGCAATTCCGGCGACCATCAGGCGGGCCGTCGGATCGTAGCGCCGAGCGATGCGTGCAAAGCGGTGGTAAAAGGCGGCATAGGCCGCAGGAGAGAGATTGTCCTGATAGGGGTCATTCGGTTCGTTGCCCACCATCCACCAACTCCCGGGGTACCTGCGCATGGCCTCTCTCAGTTGCTCTTTATCGTGGTGTGGCAAAGCCACCAGGATCCGATGATGCCGTGGATCGGCCGCGCCCACATGATGGTACGCATAATACCAGACCGTGCCCAGTTCATCCAACGCGGGCGAACTGAGGAGCCGTGGCGTGACGACGCCCGCCGGTGGGCCGGGGACAGAGGGCAGGGGATGGGCGCGGGCCAGCAGCGAGAGCGCGACCAGGCAGGTCAAAAGGACGGCCAGAGAACGGCCGCGCCTTGACGCTGCGGGGGTGGGCGAGGGACCAATCACAACGCGATCTGTTTCGTTATGCCGTGAACATGGGCTGGAGCGATCACGAGCCCTCCATACGCAGGAGCACTCGCAAGGTGTAGATGCAGATGAGGGCGTCCTGCACGGGCCCGCGCCGCTTGAGATAGCCAAAGTCATAGCAGAGCTTTTCCAGCGCATCATCTACACTGCTGGCATAGCGAAACCGCACCTGTGCCCATCCGGTAAGCCCGGGCGTGATCGAGTGGCGAATGGGGTAATAAGGCAGCTGCTCGGAGAGCTGCGTGACAAACTCGGGGCGCTCGGGCCGCGGCCCGATCAGCGTCATCGAGCCTGTTACCAGGTTCCAGAACTGGGGCAGTTCATCCATGCGCGAGGCGCGCAGAATACGGCCTACCCGTGTGACGCGCGCGTCGTTCTTGGTAGCCCAGACGGCTCCGTTCTGTTCGGCATCAGTGACCATGGAACGGAACTTGGCCAGTGTAAAGAGGCGCCCGCCTTTCCCCACTCGTACCTGCCGGTACAGGATGGGCCCGGGCGAATCAAGCGCAATCGCAAGCGCGATAAACGGGAACAGTATGGCTGTCACCAAGAGCCCTACCGCGCCAACTGCGATATCAAGCAGGCGACGGACCACGATCCAGAGACGCAGGCCCAGACTCTCCTGATTGCTGAGCATCGAGAACAGATTGGGACCCAGGTGCTGGGCCGGGATGGCCCCCGTCACATGCTCGTAATAGACCGGCATGGGCACCACGCCGGCTCCATTGCTCCAGCAGCGTATAAGCTGCTCCATGAGTTCGGGCTGAATGCCCTCGGTGTGGGTGATCGCAATCACGACATCCTGCACCCTGTAACGCTTGACGATGGACACGAGATCAGTGCCTTTGCCCAGGATCGGGTAGCAGGCGATCCCCTGCTGGCAGAGACCCGCATCGTCATCGACGAATCCGAGCAGATCCACGCCTGCAGAACGGCCGATGCCGGCAATCTGTGTGGCCAGAGCTTGGCCGGCCGCCCCCGCACCCACGATGATCACACGACGTGCAAACGCCGCATCACGGAACAGGCGCGCATAGGTCAGGCGCCAGAGGCTTTCGCCCATGACGGCGGCGATGGCGAAAACGAACCACGCCAGACGCGATCGCGTCAGGGGCGCCGAGTAGATGGGGATCACGAGATAGATGACAGAGACGAACAAAACACACCCGGCGGCATAGACAGTTCCCCGGATTGGCTCCGAGGCGAGCTTGAGGTTATAGCAGTCAAAAACGAGCGCGATCGGGATCCAGACGGCGAGCAAGACCAACCACCAGACGGGCTGCAGGGGATAGAACATGACCTCTTCCATCTCGTAAAAGACGGCAGAGCGTACCCACAGGGCAAACAGCAGCGAGCCTGAGAGGACGAGCAGGTCAAAGACAAAGAGCAAGAGCCTGCGTTCCGCAAAGCAGAGGCCCATGGCGCCGGCAGGGATGCGCAGAAGCCTGCCCATCCAGCCGATGGTATGTGGCTCGCGGTATAGCGTGGGTTCGACGAGATGGTGTTGTTGGGCCATGGAGGCCTTTCCTTCAGTGGCCGGCGGTAACGCGAGCCTTC
>SKRJ01000227.1 GCA_007118555.1 Anaerolineae bacterium
AAAAAGATCTGCGACTATGCCCATGTGTACGACATCCTGGTGCAGGTGCATGTGTGCGGCAGCCCGGTGGCGACGGCCGCCGCCCTGCATCTGGAGACGGCCATCCCCAACTTTGGCATTCACGAGCACCACACGCGCGCCCTCTACCCGGACAATACCGAACTATGCACCACCGATCTGCAGCCGGTCGATGGCGTTTTTCAGGTCCCCGAGGAGCCCGGGCTGGGCGTGGCTCTGAACGATGCGGTCGTGGGTCGGTCACCCTGCATCGTGCTGGAGCTGTAGGAGCGTACGACAAGAGATCTGATGACAGAGACATCTGAGGAGAAGGCATCTGATGTCAAGGGCGTATCATGTCAAGTGATCTGAGGATGGGAGCTCGCTTCCTGTGGGATCTTCGACGGTATCTGGAGCGCACGCTGACGCTGTCAGAGGCCGAGGCGCAGATACGCGCCCAGATTCGCGACCGGGAGACGGCCTTTTTGCAGGTGATGCGGCAGGGCATTTTCGATCACGGCCCAAGCCCCTACCGCAAGCTGATGGCCTATTACCACATCAGCTACAAGGATGTGGCCGAGTGGGTGCGCGAGAGTGGCGTCGAGGGCGCCCTGGGCATGCTCTATGACGCGGGGGTCTATCTCACGTTGGACCAGTTCAAGGGGCGCGCCCCCATCGAGCGCCCGAGTTTCCGGATTACCACCGAGTCGTCGGACTTTGATAGCCCCATTCTGACGAGCTACTTTACCGCCGAGACGGGCGGCTCCGGTGGATCGCCGAGGCGCATTCGTGTGGACCTGGGTATCCTCGCCTATGAGGCGGCCTACAACCTGATCGCGGCGCGGCGGCTGGGCCAGGAGACCGAGCCCTATCTGATCTGGCGGCCGATCCCCCCGGCGGCGGCGGGCCTCAAGGACGTCCTGCGGCGGAGCAAGGCCGGCCTGCCGATTGATCGCTGGTTCTCGCAGACCGATCCTCGCTTTATGCGCGACCGGCAGGCCGCCTTTACCGGCATGGTGGTACGGACGGCCCGCCTATGGGGCGCCAAGGCCGCCCTGCCGGAGCATGCGCCACTGGAGCGGGCCGATATCATAGCACGCTGGATGGCCGAGCAGACGGCGGCGGGACGCCCGGCCCATGCTTCCATGAGCGCCAGCTCCGGGGTGCGTGTATGCACGGCGGCGCAAGAGCTGGGCCTGGACATCTCGGGATCGCTCTTTCGCCTGGGGGGCGAGCCGCACACCGCCGCCAAGGCCCAGATTCTCGCCGAGGCGGGCGCCAAGAGCGTCAATCACTATTCCATGTCAGAGCTCGGGCGCGTCGGGTTGACCTGTGGCCAGCCAGAGGCGCTGGATCAGGTGCACCTGGTCACCGACAAGCTGGCCCTCATCCAGCGGCCTCCGCCCGGCTGGCAGGAGGATGAGGGCGTGAGCGCCATCTACCTCACCACGCTGCTGCCGATGATGCCCAAGATCATGTTGAACGTCGAGACGGGCGATCAGGGCGTGGTGGAGGAGCGGCACTGCGGGTGCCCGTGGAGCGAGCTGGGAATGACCACCTGCATTCACACCATCCGCAGCTATGAGAAGCTGACCACCGAGGGGATGCACTTTACCGGCGCCGACCTGATGCGGCTGGTGGAGGTGGTGCTGCCCCAGCGCTTTGGCGGGGATCCCTCGGACTATCAGCTTGTCGAGGAAGAGATCGACGGCATCGCGCGGGTGTCGCTGCTGGTCAGCCCCCGGGTTGGCGATGTGGATGAGGCCGCCGTCATCGAGACGGCGACCCAGACGCTGGCGTCACGGAATGCGGGCGCCGGCATGATGGCCGAGATCTGGCAGCAGGCCAGGACCCTGCGTGTGGAGCGGCGCGAACCGTATGCCACCAACTCGGCCAAGATCCAGCCCCTGCATGTGCGGCGGGGTGGCGACTAGAGCCCCTTGGCGGCACACCCACGAGTCAATGATGACGGATGATACAGAGTGAGGCTTAGAATGAGCTACCTGAAAATCGCGGGGGTTGTGGTCCTGGTGATCGTTCTCCTGTTGGCAGGCGCCCTGGCATGGGTACGCTTTGGACCGGTGCGTCGCGCCGAGCCCGTGCAGGCAGGGACAAACACGAGCCGTTCACTGCCCGAGCCTGATCGCACCGACGGCATGGCGTTGCACGCGGCCCTGGAGGCGCGGCGCTCTGGTCGCGACTATGACGATACGCCCCTCTCTCTCGACGAGGTCGGCCAGATCCTATGGGCCGCCCAGGGCATCACCGACCCGCGGGGCTTTCGCACGGCGCCCTCAGCGGGGGCGCTGTTCCCGTTAGAGCTCTATCTTGTGGCGGGAAATGTAGAGGGACTGGAGGCGGGGGTGTATCACTATGATCCCTCGGCCCATGGGTTGACGCGCATGGTAGAGGGCGACATACGCGACGCGCTGGCGGCCGCCAGCCTGGGCCAGTCGTCGGTGGCCGATGGAGCCGCGGTGTTTGTCATGGCGGCCGAGTACGAGCGTACGACGCGGCGCTATGGCTCGCGCGGCGAGATGTACGTCCATATCGAGATCGGGCACGCCGGCCAGAACGTGTATCTGCAAGCCGCCAGCCTGGGACTGAGCACGGTGGCCATCGGTGCGTTCGACCCCGATCGGATCGCCGAGCTCCTGGGGCTGCCCGAGGCGTTCGTGCCGCTGTACGTGATGCCCGTGGGGCACCCCGCGGACTGAGAGTGAGACAACGGACCGGTTCTGACGCATGGAAGGGGGCCGGAACCGGTCCAGCATGAGCGGTACAAGCTGCCTGTTGCGGTAATTGCTGGCTACTCGTCGTGCAGCAGTCGCTTTTCGCCCTCGAGGGCCCGAATGTCGGTCACATCCTGGCTTACCTCCAGGGCGCCACGATAGGTCCCCTCATCGTCGCGCATGGCATAATAAGAGATGTGCAAAAAGCGGCCGTTCATCATGATCCAAAAGGCGGCCGTGTCGCGGGTGCCGTCGCGAAAGCCGTTCAGGATCGCCTCGACGATGTGCAGGCTCTTGGGCGGATGGCAGTTCTGCACCCTGCGGCCAATGACCGACGGCGTGCGCACAAAGATGCGGCCGTGGACGCTCTCGGAATAGTAGCGCACGGTGTCGGTCTCATCGACAAAGGTCACATCCACCGGCAGGTTGCGCAAGAGCAGGTCGATCTGCTGCGGCGAGAGGGCCCCCACCTGCAGGGCCAGGTCGCCATAGGCGGTCGCCGTCGGCTGGTCTGCCATGCGGATGCGCTCGCTCTCGGGCACATCGGGCTGCCAGGCGTCGCCGGGGCGAATGAGGCAATAGCCGATGTCGTCGCTCTGTTCGCGGATGGCCAGCCACTCGGCATCGCTCAGCATCTTGAGGGCGGTGGGATAGAGGATGTTTTCCTCTTTGTAGAACATCGAGCGCAGATTCTTCTCAAACTCGGCATAGGTCGCCTTGATCGCGTCGGCATCTCCTTCCTCGAGCGCTGCCTGAAAGGCCTTGGCCTGATCGCGAATCTGGTCATGGATGCCCCACATCACCTGGGTGGGACCGGTGACGCCGTGCTTTTCCAGGAATGGAAAGAGCAGGTTCTCTTTGCGGACATAGATGCGGTTGAACTGCATCACCTGCTCGGCATAGGTGCGCACGCGTCGCAGCTCGTCCTCATCGGGCAAGCGCGCTATGGCCTCGTCCAACAGGCTGAGCATCTCGTTCAGGGCAAAGTTCTCGTACTTGAAAGTGTGCACCGGGTGTCCGGGGGTAAGCTCGGGCTGATCGGGCGTCTGCAGGCCCTCTTCGAACACCGAGACATGCACGTCACACAGGGCTCGCACCTCGGCCGGGGGCAGCCCCTCGGCAATGAGTTGCTGTTCCATCTGCGAGATCTCGAACGCCGTAACCTGGCCCATCATCTCGCGAAAGCGTTCCTTGACGTCCTCAAGGTCGGCCCCTCGATGCAGATCGAGGATCATCTCCTTGAGAAGCTCCTTGCGTTCCTCCAGGTTTGGCTGGCTCATCTCCCACGCTCCTATCTGTTGCGCATGATGCGGTTCGTCGATTTCTGCTCATTGATGATACTATACACGCTGTGGGCCCACAAGCAGTAACTCAGGTCACACAAACGACGGGAAATCAACAGCAACAACAGGAGGTGGCATGGATCGGCGTTGCCTGCGGGAAATCGAGATTCGCGCCGGTATGGCCGCGGTGCTGGTGGCGGTGCTGACGGTCTTTTTGGGGGTGGACTGGCGCCTGTGGCTCTTGCCGCCCGCGATCGCGCTGCTCATCTGGTTCAAATGGCGCATGGCCCCACTTAGAGACGATACCATCGAGGAGGATGGACCTGCTGGCAGCGACGGAGAGGACAGTGCACTCGAGCAATAGAGCGCTGGCGGTTGACGCTCCCTGAGCGGACGATACAATAACGAGTGGACGTAGAGGGCGACCCGGCTGCGGCCGGGCAAGACAAGGAGACAAGACATGGATCCGTTCCGAGTGGGTATCATTGGTTGTGGGCAGACACGCGCCAGCGGACGCGCCACGGGCGCCGGCATTTCGCATCGCCATGCCGACGGCTATCGCGCCACGCCCGACGCCGAGATCGTGGCGTTGGCCGATATCGTGATCGAGAATGCAGAGGCGTTTCAGGCCCTGCATGGCGGCGACCGGCTCTATACCGACTATCACGAGATGCTGGCCGAGGAGAATCTGGACATTGTCAGCATCTGCACCTGGCCGCACCTGCATGCGCCCATGGTGATCGCCGCCTGCGAGGCGGGGGTCAAGGCGGTGCACTGCGAAAAGCCGATGGCCCCCACCTATGGCGAGGCCGTCGCCATGGTCAAGGCCGCCGACGAGTGTGGCGTGCAGCTCACGTTCAACCACCAGCGACGCTTTGGCGCGCCGTTCCGCAAAGCCAAGGAACTGCTCAAGTCGGGCGCCATCGGCGATCTGGTACGCCTCGAGGCCAGCACCAGCAACATGTATGACTGGGGCACCCACTGGTTCGACATGCTGTTCTACTATAACGACGAGACGCCGGTCGAATGGGTGATCGGACAGATCGATCCCCGCGGGGGTCGCAAGGTGTTTGGCGTGTACGTCGAGGGCCAGGGCCTCTGCCATTTCCGCTTTCAGAATGGCGTGTATGGCCTGATGGTGACGGGCAAGGACACCGGTTGGCCCGCTGAGAACCGTCTGGTCGGCACCGAGGGCGTGATCGAGGTGGGCGTGAGCCCCGAGGTGCCCCTGCGCATGTGGGGCAAGGGCCAGTCCGCGTGGGAGCCCGTCGAGTTGGACGAGGGCATCCATGCGCAAGAGCATTTCCAGCGGGCCATCGTCGATCTGGTGGACGCCCTCAGAGAGGGCCGCGAGCCAGAGACCTCGGGCGCTCGGGCGCTGCGCACCAGCGAGCTGATCTTTGCCACTTACGAGTCGAGCCGCCGGCGCGGCCGCGTCGATCTGCCGCTGGACGTCGACGACTCGCCCCTGCTCAGCATGCTCGAGGATCACGCCACCGGCGGCGTCTATGACGGATTGGCACTCTAGCACACCTGGCACATTCGCCTGCAAGGAGATAGACAGATGGCAGCATATCGCGTGGGCATCATTGGAACGGGACGCCCTCGAAATACGGAAGGTTCGACGGGCTTTGGCATGTCCCATCGGCACGCCGAGGGCTATGAGCGCTCGGCCGATGCCGAGATCGTGGCGCTGGCCGACCTCGTGCCTGAGAACGCCGAGGCGTTTCAGGCCGTGCACGGCGGCGATCGCCTCTACACCGATTATCACGAGATGTTGGCGAAGGAGAACCTGGACATTGTCAGCATCTGCACCTGGCCGCACCTGCATGCGCCCATGGTAATCGCCGCCTGCGAGGCGGGCGTCAAGGCGATTCACTGCGAAAAGCCGATGGCGCCCACCTATGGCGAGGCGGTGGCCATGGTCGAGGCCGCCGATGAGCATGGCGTGCAGCTCACGTTCAACCACCAGCGTCGCTTTGGCGCGCCGTTCCGCAAGGCCAAAGAGCTGCTCAAGTCAGGCGCCATCGGCGATCTGGTGCGTCTCGAGGCCCACTGTGGCAACATGTACGACTGGGGCACCCACTGGTTCGACATGCTGTTCTACTACAACGACGAGACGCCGGTCGAGTGGGTGATGGCCCAGGTAGACCCGCGCGAGGGCCGCGATATCTATGGCGTCTATGTCGAGGGGCAGGGCCTCAGCTACTATCGCTACGAGAACGGCGTGTACGGCCTGTTGTTCACCGGCGCCAGGTCCAGCCTCGAGGCGGCCAACCGTCTCGTAGGGACCGAGGGCGTGATCGAGGTGGGCGTCAGCCCCGAGGTGCCGCTGCGGATGTGGGGCAAGGGCCAATCCGAGTGGGAATGCGTCGAGCTGGAGGAGGGCCTGCACGGGGGCGACTATGTGGCCCGGGCCGTGTTGGACTTGATCGATGCCCTCAAGAGCGGGCGCCAGCCCGAACTGTCGGCCCGCAGGGCGTTGCAGACCACCGAGCTCATCTTTGCCACCTACGAGTCCAGCCGTCGGCGCGGGCGCGTCGACCTGCCGCTGGATATCGAGGATTCGCCGCTGGCGAGCATGTTGGCCGAGGAGACGACGGGGGTCTATGGCGAGCTGGATACGACTTCCGACTGAATCAGTCGCAACACAATGAACGAGCGCCGCGGTTCAGAGCGGCGCTCGTTGGCGTTACCGGGGTCTACAGATCGGTGACAGTGAACGTGATCGTCGCCGAGAGGGTCTCGCCCGGCTCGAGGATGGTCAGGTGGGCGGCCTCTTGCTTGCCCTCGGCGTACAGGTTGTGGGCGTCGGTGGAGCAGGACTGGTTCTCGATGCAGAAAAAGGGCGCCTGCGGCGGGGTAAAGACGACGCTGTGGGTGAAAAAGTCGTCGGCCATCAGCGTCAGCTTTGTGCCGAGGCTCTCATAATAGGCGACTTGAGGGCGGGCACGCTCCAGCCCGTAGAACACGTCGTCGAGATCGAGCTCGGAGAGGGGCGTCGGCGTGCGGATGTCG
>SKRJ01000066.1 GCA_007118555.1 Anaerolineae bacterium
CGGCCAACACCGGGGTGAGCAAGGCCGCGAGAGAGGCCCCCGCCATGGTCAGCGCCCCCGCGCACAGTACCGTCTTGTGCCCGATGCGGTCGGCGACAAAGCCCCAGATCAGGTAGAACACACCGGTAAAGACCGAGATCGTGGCCGTGAGCAGGCCGACTTCTCGGCCGGTGAGATCGAACCGCAGGGCGCCATCGACGATGAAGAACGCCATGGCCATAGTGCCCAGTACCGCCACCGCCCGCGCCACCAAAAAGCGGCCATAGTTGGGATCGTCACGCACCAGCGCGGGCAGGCTGGCGAAAAAGCGCCGCATGGGTGTCTTGGGTTTGGTGACGAGGTCGGGCGGCTCGCGGTGGGCGGCCAACCCCACCCACGAGATGAACACCGCGATGGCGGCGAGAATGAAACAAAGGGCAAAGCTGCGTGGAAAGGGCTGGGTTTCCAGCAGATGTCCCGCCAGGAGGGCGCCGCCCACGCCCAACAGCGCCCCCAGCCCACGGCCAAAGCCCAGGAACACGCCCCGGCGAGTGGTGGGAATCACCTTGCCGATAAGGGTCACCCAGGCGGGGATCACCATGCCCAGGGTGACGGCAGAGAGGGTACGCAGGATGACAAAGGCGATCAGGGCCAGGCCCGGTGCGCGCTCGCCCCAGGCCCACACCGCCAGGCCGATGAGCAAAAAAGGCAGGCGGGCGCCCACGCCGCCCCATGAGAGGGTAATGGGCTTTTTGTAGCGGCGCTGCTCGGTATAGCCCGCCACAAAGAGCTGGGGCATGAAATGGCCCAGGTTGTGGGCTGCCTGCACCAGGCCCAGCACCACCGTCGAGCCACCGAGGGCCGTGACCAGCAGCGGAATCACGGTTTCGTTGGAGATGATCTGGGTGGCCAGGGCGAAAAACACGGCGTCGACGATGCCGGCCGCCAGATTGCGGCGCAGGTGTCGCTGCACAAAGGCAGTAACCTCGTCCGTTGTGCGCGGGTCTGACGCCATCGGCTGGGTGCGCTCGACGCTGGAATAGGGCTGCGTCATAGAGTGCCGTGGCCCCCGCTAGCGTCCCCGGCCAGGGCATAGCGGCGCGCATAGAGATCGGCATCATATGTAGCGCGGCGCCCGGGGCAGTCAGGCATGGGGCACAGTTGGCACGACTCGAATCCGGTCTCGGTGGGAAAGCGAATGCCCGAGACAGACTTGTTGGGCGTCATGAGGCAACTGTCGCTCAATGTGATCTCGAGCTGGGCCGCCGCATCGTGCATTAGTCGGAAAAAGGGCCTCTGTTGCCCGAGAGGCCAATCGGCCAGAGAACCCGGGTTCATGATCGTGGTCTGCCCCGGCTGATAGTCCTTTTGAATGCGGGTGTACAGGGCGTCGGTGGCCGTCCGGAGCGCCTGGGCTTTGATCTCCTCGGCCCAATAGCGCTGTAGCATATCGTCCAGGCTGTTTGCCCAGGCATCCAGTTCGACACCGCAGGTGGCCAGATACAGGAACACCCGGCGCGCCTTGCCGACATTGACCCGCAGTACGCGACTCTGAAATGTGACATCATCAATGGTGATGCTGTCATCGCCATGCTCGGCGATATAGGCGGGGCGGTAGGCGGCCTTGGGCCGCGCCAGAGCCTGGGCCTCGGTGGCCAGGCTCTCGAGCGCGCGCAGATCGTCCTGGTTGCGGATGCGCAGCGCCTGGCGCAGTGTTTCGATATCGGGCGCATAGGCGATCTCGGTGATCAGGATACTGGTCATGGCGGACCTCCTATATGCGTATACTGACATATTACGCCTTTGCTTGGGTGGGTGTCAACTGTCAAAAAAGCTATATCGGAGCTACAATCACAGAGGCTAAGGAAGAAGGAGCATAAAAACGAGACCACAGTATACTCTTGACAGCCTACATCGCGTCGAGTACCATGGTTACATCGTGGCGAGTAGAGTCCGCCTGCTGCAAAACAGCCGCTCCAAGGAGAACCTGCATTGATCGAGGGGACTGGTGTGATAACAGAGGAAACGACCGCTGATGAGCAGGCGCCGGCGTTGCCCTCGCCATCGCTTGATGTTCCTGTCACGGTCATCAAGCCGTCTCGAGGGTTGTCGTTCATCGACTGGGACGCCTTTTGGCAATACCGGGAGTTGCTATACTTTTTCGTCTGGCGCGACATCAAGGTGCGCTACAAGCAGACCGCCCTGGGTGTGGTCTGGGTCATCCTGCAGCCTCTGGCGTCCATGGCCATCTTTACGGTGCTTTTTGGTGTGCTCCTCAATGCCCCTTCTGGCCAGGTGCCGTATCCACTGTTCGCCTTTGCCGGCCTGTTGCCCTGGAACTATTTCTCCTCTGCCCTGACGCGTTCGTCGAGCAGTGTGGTAACCAACGCCAATCTCGTGACCAAGATCTATTTCCCGCGGATCATGATTCCGCTATCTTCGGTGATCTCGGGTCTTGTCGACTTTTGCGTCTCGGCCGTGGTGCTTGCCGTCATGATGCTCCTGTACGGCTTTCCGCCAACGACCTCCGTCCTACTATTGCCCGTCTTTTTGCTGTTGGCCATGGTCACGTCCCTCGGGTTCGGGCTATGGCTGTCGGCTCTGAACGTGCGCTACCGTGATGTGAACTACCTGGCGCCTTTTATCGTTCAGATCTGGATGTACCTGACGCCCGTGGTCTATGCGACGACGCTGATTCCCGAGCGTTTCCGCTTTTTGCTGAGCCTGAACCCGATGACCGGTGTCATCGAGGGCTTTCGCTGGGCGTTGCTGGGCCCCGGCGTCACCGATACTGCGCTGGCGCCAGGTTTGGTGGCTGTCTCTGTGGGGATCGCCCTGGCGGTGTTCCTCACAGGGCTGGTGTACTTTCGCACCACGGAAAAGACATTCGCCGACATCGTATAGACGCCCCGTGGTTCGTGGCCCGTGCGAAGGTTGTGAATGCATGCCATAGCAACGGAGATAGCGGTTTACCCGTAGGAGCGAGCGTGATATCTCAAGCGATGACCCAAACTAGAATGACCCTCATTCGCCATGTCTGAGATAGCCATTCGTGTGCAGGATCTGGGCAAACACTACCGTATCGGTACCGCTGCCGAGCGGCATGATACCTTGCGGGATGCGCTGGCGTCGATCATGCGGCGCCCCAAGCGGGGGGGCTCCCACGACGGAGCGGACGCCAACGGATCGAGCTTTTGGGCGCTGAGGGATGTTTCGTTCGAGGTCAAGCGCGGCGAGGTGGTGGGGGTGATAGGGCGCAATGGAGCGGGCAAGTCCACCTTGCTCAAGATCCTCTCCCGCATCACCGAGCCGACCACGGGCCATGCGGAGATCCATGGGCGGGTCGGTTCGCTGCTCGAGGTGGGCACGGGCTTTCACCCAGAGCTCACCGGTCGTGAGAACATCTATCTGAACGGCGCGATTCTGGGCATGAAGCGGGTCGAGATCGACCGCAAGTTTGACGAGATCGTGGCCTTTTCGGAGATCGAGCGCTTCCTGGACACGCCTGTGAAGCGCTACTCCAGCGGGATGTACGTGCGTCTGGCCTTTGCGGTGGCGGCGCATCTGGAGCCGGAGATCCTGCTGGTGGACGAGGTGCTGGCGGTGGGCGATGCGGCCTTTCAGAAAAAGTGCCTGGGCAAGATGGGGGATGTGGCTGGCGAGGGCCGTACAGTGGTCTTTGTGAGCCACAATATGGGTGTGGTATCCCAGATCTGTCAGCGAAGCCTCGCCCTGCGCGAGGGCGAGATAGTGGATTTTGGCGAGTCTCGCGGTGTGATTGGCCGGTACCTCAAGACCCTGCAAGATGATTCCCGTGCACTTGCCACTGAGGATCGCTTTGCGCGCTATCCCGATCAAGAGATTGTCGTGACAGCAGGCCGTGTGCTGGATCAGGATCTGGAGCCGACCGATCTGGTGATCGCGGGACAGCCGATCACGATGGAGTTCGACTATCGAACGCGTAACAACCCGCAGTACGCCGAGATCGCTCTTACCATCTTCAACCATCTCGGTATCCGCGTGTCTCACATGAATACGGCGATGTTGGCGGGACCTCTTGGTCCCCTCGGGGAGCGCGGGCGCTTTCAGTGTGCACTGGAGGATACACCTCTGCCATCGGGGCGCTATCGCGTAGCCCTCGCCGTGCATCTGTCCGGGCGCAAGGTTGATGAGCAGGAGAGTGCGCTCGAGTTTGATGTGGATGACTCGGGGTTCTTTGCCAAACGATCTGACGCCGCCATTCAATATAGCACTGTGCTTTTGCGTCACGCTTGGATACATGGGAGAGGCTAGACGCTCTGGAGGAGATGACTATGCGAAACGGAGTCATACACGTGTGGCGTGAAGATAGTGTTATTGAGGATGACACTATTGAGTATCGCACCACGATTGAGGTTGATGGCCAGAGACACAATCTCTGGTACACTTGCGCTGCTCAGTATGCCCCTTATATAACCTCGACAATGGATCCGTATCTGGTTGGGTCTATCTTTCTCGCGATGCAGTACGGCGATCGCCTGGTAGTGCATGGGCCTGTGAGTTCGGATCTGCTCAGGAACCTGGAGCGGTTCCAGGAGATCTGGGCCTATTGGGAGAGCGACCGCTACCACAAGGTAGAACTGTTGGCGGAAGAGGAGTTACAGCCTGCTCCCCCTGTAAACGACGATGCCCTTGTGAGCTTTTCAGGCGGTGTGGACTCTTGTTTCACGGTGCACAGGCATCTGGAGCGTATGTGCGGGCGCCAGACGGAGACGATTGGGGCGGCCCTAATGATCCATGGCTTTGATATCCCACTCCAGATGCGCAGCGCCTTTGACACCGTAGCCCACTCGGCGGAGCAGATCTTGGCATCCAGGGGCGTACCGCTGCTTCGGCTGACGTCAAACTGGCGCGAGATCATGGATGATCTCCATATCTCCTGGGAGGATAGCCACGGAACATCGTTGATCGCCTGTTTGAGCCTGTTCCAGAATGGCTTTGGCGTGGGTTTGCTGGCATCATCGCTTGAGTACGATCCCATGATCCCCTATGGTTCCTCGCCCCTTACGGATCCGCTACTGGCGAGCGATCGATTTCGCATTGTCCACGACGGTGCGCATGTCCGACGTCTGCACAAGCTGCCAGTGATCGCTACCTGGCCAGACGCTATGGATCATCTCCGCGTTTGTTGGGAGCGGCCCGAGCTAGCAGGCAACTGCTGCGAGTGCGAAAAGTGCTTGCGTACTATGCTCGGGTTCCGCGCCATGGGTATGCCCTTGCCGGGTGCCTTCCCACGCGATGTTTCGGATGAGCAGATCAAGAGTATCCAGATACTTAGAGAGACAGGCTACCATCACTTTGACCTTGTGCGGCAAGAGGCAATACGGCGCGGCATGGGAAATGAGTCTTGGGTACGCGCGCTTTCGTATGCGATGGCTCAGTACGGACGTGGAGAACACCCCGTGATGGCCTTGAGACGGCGGCTAAAGCTGCGGACGCGGATCAAGGGCTTATTGGGTATGGCGCCCGTGTCAGGCGGGTCTGGATGAGACTATTGGTTGACAACAGCGGCTACGATCTCGGTAATGCGGGCGACAGAGCGATGCTCCAGGTCGGGCTGACTCGGTTCAGGAGCCTCTGGCCGCAGGCAGAGGCCGATGTCATTGTTTCGGCGCCGCAGCGGCTTGTGCAGATCTGCCCATGGGCCCATGCCGTGCCGCTGGTGAGAAAGCACGAGTTCCTGCGGGTGGGTGGCGTGCTCGTCGGTGCGCACAGACTCATGCCAACCGACTCGGATGGCGCTCTGGATCGAGCCGAGCAGTATCTGAGAGCCCATTATCCGGCACAGGTAGCAGGCTTGGTGGCCTCGTACAAGCGGCTCCGAAAAAAACCAGGGGCAGACGATCTTGTGGCGTTTGCCGATGTGCTGGTGGCGGCGGATGCCGTCGTAGTGACAGGCGGGGGCTTTGTCACCGACTCCTTTGAGGACCATGGCATGTTCGTCCTGCGCCTGTTGGCGCTCGCCCAGAGCATGGGCAAGCCCACTGCCATGTTCGGACAGGGATTGGGGCCAATTGCTTCACCGAGCCTGATGCGGCTAGCGGCTCGGGTGCTCTCCCGATTGGATCTACTCACGCTACGGGAGGGACGGAACAGTCTCTCGCTGCTCAAGGAACTGGGGGTCTCATTTGATCGTGTGATTGTAACAGGCGACGACGCCATCTGTCTGGCCTACTCTCATCCTATGCGCGGCTTGGGCACCCGTATAGGGCTCAACATACGCGATGCTGTCTATGCGCAAGTGGGCATAGACAAGATGAAGGAGGTGTGTCGGGCCGTAGAAGAGCTCGCCGGCGCCCTGTCGACCAAGGTAGTGGTTATCGAGATTTCGGAGAGGGACGATAGACCTGAGCCGATCCAAGGCATGGCAGACTATGTCGAACCGTCCCACGGATCAGGCGCCTCTGACCTGAATCAGGTGCTAGATCGCATTGCCGCCTGTCAGACGATCGTAACCTGTAGCTATCATGCGGCCGTGTTTGCGCTCGCTATGGGTATCCCTGTGGTGGCCATGTATAGTTCTGTCTACTACCAGCATAAGCTGCATGGCGTTGCTGATCAGTTCGGTTCGGGGTGCATCGTGCTTGATATGAACGCGACTACCTTTGTTCCCGATCTTGTTGCGGCGGTACAAGAGTTGTGGAACATGGATCAGGCATCCCGGGATGCGCTGCGTCGCCGGGCGAAAGAGCAGACGGAACTGTCGAGGAGCGCCTACGAGCGCTTTGCCCAGATCTGTGACCCGGTGGGGAGGAAGGAATGATGCATCGATGGGGACCATCGGGCATCCTGGCAGTCCAACGATGGGGCACTCTTTTGCTTTCTATCGCTATCTGCTTGCTTCTGGTGACTGCTGCTCGGGGAAGCGCGCCTCATGTGTATTGGAGCACTCCGGTAGATATAGCGTACCCCAACTCGGATGGCAGGGATGTTGATGGAGTCCTGATCTGTGACGCATACCAGAACTTGCACATCCTTTGGGGCAAAG
>SKRJ01000072.1 GCA_007118555.1 Anaerolineae bacterium
ACCAGGTCGCCCAAGCGGCAGGAGTAACCCCACTCGTTGTCGTACCAGGCGATCACCTTGACCAGGTTGCCACCGATCACGCTGCAGGAATCGGCATCGATGATGCTCGAGCGCGTGTCGCCCTGGAAATCGGTCGAGACCAGGGGCTCGTGGGCCACGCCCAGGATGCCCTGCATGGGGCCAGCGGCCGCCTCGTCAAAGGCAGCGATGAGCTCTTGCTTGGTGCACCCGCGCTCCAGCTCGGCCACAAAATCCACGATCGAGACCGTCGGCGTGGGCACGCGCATGGCCATACCGTCGAACTTGCCCTCGAGCTCGGGGATCACCAGCGAGACCGCGCGGGCGGCGCCGGTGGAGGTGGGCACAATGTTCAGGGCGGCGGCGCGGGCGCGACGAGGATCCGAATGCGGCATGTCATGCAGGCGCTGATCGCCCGTATAGGCATGCACTGTGGTCATGAGGCCCTTGACGATGCCCCAGTTGTCGTTAACGACCTTGGCCGCCGGGGCCAGGGCGTTGGTGGTGCAAGAGGCGTTCGAGATGATCGTATGCTGGGCGGGATCGTACTGATCGTGGTTGACGCCCAACACGATGGTGATGTCCTCATTCTTGGCGGGCGCGCTGATCACGACCTTTTTGGCGCCGGCATCCAGATGGCCCTTGGCCTTTTCTGCATCGGTGAAAAAGCCCGTGGACTCGATGGCCACATCGACGCCCAGCTCCTTCCACGGCAAGGCGGCGGGATCGCGCTCGGCGGAGAAGCGGACCTTTTTGCCATTGACTATGAGCCCATCGTCCGCGACCTCGACGCTGCCGTCAAAGCGGCCATAGATCGAGTCGTAGCGGAGCAGCAGGCTGAACTCTTTGGGCGGGTAGAGATCATTGATCCCCACGACCTCTATCTCGTCAGAATGATTGGCAATGATGGACTTGAATGCCTGGCGTCCGATTCGTCCAAATCCATTGATGCCTACCCGGATTGTCATGTCAGTCTCCTTTCGTGTCCCAGTAATGATTCCATGCTCTGCGCTATATAGGGTACGAGCTTGTGGATGCCAGCGCCATGCTCGATGAACTGTGGACAGGTCTTGGTCGGCGTGGAGAGCTTGGCCAAGGAGCCCCTCTGTGCAGGGACGGGCTATGACGCCTGCAGTCTACAATCAATTCGAGTATAGCGAATGTGACAAGGGCTGTCAAAGGTCTGGCCGCATAGGCCCTATGGAGCAGCGGTCGCATGGAACGTGCGTCGCGGCACAGTCCCGGGGCTATTCTTTGTCCGATCGCCGCAAATAGCTACCCAGCCGCTCGATGATCCGTGCGCTCTCATAGCGCCACTGACGCCGTTGGCGCAGTAACTGGCGTTGTAGCCGGGCTCCCAAGGTGATCTCGGACTCTTGATCGCCGCCTCCCTCACGGAACAATGTGCCAGGGGCCCAGGGTGGCACAACCAGCTCGATGGCGTGATGCAGCACCTTGATGGAGAGGGGCGTGTTCCCCGCGGGATCGCCGTCCAAATGGACCGCCAGGGGCTTTTCGCCCAGTACCTGGATGCTCTTGCCACGCAGCATCTCGATGCGCGAGCTCGTCTCCTGGCGCCCCACCAGCAACAGCACAAAGTGGCGGGCCACATCCACCACGTTCTGGCCGCGAAAGATGCTGATATCCAACAGCCCATCATCGAGTTGAGCCTCGGGGGATACGCGCAACGAGGGACCATAGAGCTGCGCATTCGAGACGAGGATCAGCAGCACCCGGCAGCGACGCGCATGACCATCCACAACGATGGTCATACGGGTGCCTCGCAAGGCAAAGGCCTGGGCCACGCCTGTGACCACATAGGTGAGATTGCCCAGCGTACGACGAATGTCACGATGCGGCTCGACATTCCGGGCCACCTGCGCATCAAAGCCGATGCCGCACCAGAGCAGAAAATAGCGCTCGCCCATCTGGCCAACGTCAATGGCGCGCCGTTTCCCCCGCACGAGCACGCGCGCTGCATCCATCAGGGCCGAGGGATATACCGGAGACCAGACAGGCAGCCCCAGCATGTGGGCCCACAGGTTGCCGGTGCCTACCGGCAGCACCCCCATGGTGATGTCCTCGCCGACCAGGCCCGAGGCCACCTCGCCGATGGTGCCATCGCCCCCCACAGCCACCACCATATCAGCGCCCTGCTGGGCCGCCTCACGGGCCAACTCGGTGGCATGGCCTGGCGCCTGGGTCTCGTGAATGGTTGGCTCCCAGCCATGCTCTGTGAGGTAGTCGAATACGGTATCCAACTCATCGTGCACATCGCGCTGGCCGGCCGCTCGATTGTAGATAAATACTGCCTTCATAGGCCCACTATAGTCCCAAGGAGGCCGTCTGTCCAACCTTGACAACGCCTCGACGATCACGCAACATAGGTGCCATGAGAGTCATCGACGCGCATACGCATATCCTGCCCCGGAGCATGATCGACGCCCGAGCCGAGTATTTGGCCCGTGAGCGCTGGTTCGGCCTCTTGCACGCCTCGCCACGCGCCCGCCTGGCCAGCGCCGACGATCTGATCGATAGCATGGACGCCGCCGAGATCGATGCCTCGGTGGCCTTTGGCTTTGCCTTTGCCGACCCCGAACTGTGCCGCCTGTGCAATGACTACGTCCTGGATGCAGCCGCCCAATGGCCGGGGCGCATCCTGCCCCTGGCCGTCGTCAATCCCTATGACGGGGCGCAGGCGGTGCGCGAGGCGCAACGCAGCCTGGAGGCCGGGGCGGTGGGTATCGGCGAGCTCATGCCCGAGGGGCAGGGCTATACCCTGGATGACCCCTGTATGGCGGACCTGATGGCGCTGGCTGCCACAAGCGACGTGCCGGTGATGGTGCATGTCAACGAGCTGGTGGGCCATACCTATCCCGGCAAGGGCGCCATCGGGCCCCAGGATGCCTATGCCCTGGCCTGCCGCTATCCGCGGACGCGATTCATCTTTTCCCACTGGGGCGGCGGCCTACCCTTTTACGAGCTGATGCCCTCGGCCCGCCAGGATCTGGCCAACGTCTACTATGACACCGCCGCCTCGCTCTTTTTGTACGACGATCGCATCTTTTGCGAGGCGAGCCGTTGGGCGCCAGACAAGATCCTCTTTGGCACCGACTATCCGCTCATCGGGCAACGCCGCTTTCTCCGGCGGGTGCAGCAGGTGGGGCTGGCTCCCGACCAGTTGGAGCGTGTGCTGTCAGGCAATCTGCTGCGAGCGCTGGGCGATACGGTTCGGGGAGGTGATGCATGAGCCTGGTGCGCACGTTCATCGCTGTTCAACTGGAGGAGAGCCTGCTCGAGAGGATCGAGGAGCTGATCGCAGCCCTGCGCCGCAAACCGGGCAGCCAGGCCGCGCGCTGGATGCCCACACGCAATATCCACCTGACGCTCAAGTTCCTGGGGGATGTGGAGAACGAGGCTCTTCCGGCGGTGTCCGAGGCGGTGGCGGAAGCCGTGGCCAATAGGCGGCCCCTGGCCATCGAGGTGGCCGGCTTGGGCTGCTTTCCCAACACGCGGCGCCCCCGGATCGTGTGGGCCGGCCTGAGAGGCGAGTTGAACGCCTTGAACGCGCTGCAGGGGGCCATCGAGGAGGCCCTTGTGCCTCTGGGCCATGAGCGGGATCGGCGTCCCTTTTCGCCCCACCTGACCATCGGGCGCGTCAACCGGCGGGCTACCGCCGCCGAGGCCGCCGCCCTCGGGCGGACCATCGCGGACTATGGCCCCGTGTCTCTGGGCAGCATGCAGGTCACGACGGTGCGCGTGATCCGGAGCGACCTGCGACCCGAGGGGCCGCGCTACACCGATTTCTCGGTAGCGCCCCTGTCAGGCGTGTAGCTCGACGACATCGCCATCGCTGAGCACATGGTCGCGGCTCACCATCTGCCCGTCATACACGTTGGCGCCCCAGACCTTGGCCGTTTTCAGGTTGTCGTAAAAGTCGCGATGGACCTTGGCAGCCATATCGGCCACGGTGCTGCCGTGGGACAGGGTGTAGGGCGCCACCATGTCGGCTGGCTCGCCGGGGGCCTTGGAGTAGACGCGGATGATCCCCAAGTCGTCAAAGACCTGCTCGCGCAGCAGGTCCAGATGGCGTTCGGTGGTAGCCGACACCTGGAGCATCGGCCAATCCTCCTCCAGGAGAGCCGTAAAGAGGAGAAAGTACTCCTCACAGGATTCGTCATCGCACTTGTTGGCCACGACCAGTATGCGGATATAGGTGCCGGCCTCGGGGCCCAACCCGTCACGCCGCTGCTCGGGATGGATGCGATGCTCGGCCAGCAGGGTGACGCTCTCGTCCAGTTGCCCCACCGGATCGCCCTGCACATCGACCACCAGCAGCACCAGATCGGCCCGCCGAATCAGATCCAGGAGCCCTGGATCGATGTACTCGGTGTTGAGAGGCGGCGTGTCGACGAGTTGGATCTGCACATCCTCATAGGCCATCATCCCGGGCATGGGCTCCCAGGTCGTAAAGGGAGAATCGGCAACGGTGGGGGTGGCGTTGGTAAGGGCGTCCAGCAGGGCCGACTTGCCCACATTTGGCGGACCCACGAGCACTACCTGGCCTGCGCCCTCGCGACGAATGGCAAACGCCGACACCCGACGGGTGCTGCCCTTGGAGCGGGGCTCTCGCTTGAGCGCCGCCAGTTTGCGGCGCAGATCGGCGCGCAGGCGGTCGGTGCCCTTGTGCTTGGGCACGGTGCGGATCAAGTCTTCGAGGCGGGCGATCTTTTCGCTGGTGGACTCGGCCTCGCGAAAGAGCTTTTCGGCCTCGAAATAGTCTGGGGGAAGATTCGCCGGCATGGTGTTGTCCTCCCGGTGGCAAGCGCCTCTGGAAACGCTCCTCTGTTTGTGCCAGAGGGAGACGTACCCTATTGTACCCCGTCAGGCGACTTGCAGGCAAGATCGAGTCGCCGGGAACCAAGCGTCATCGCGCGGGTCATCGCCCAGGGAGCCCCTCTGGTGCGGCTGCGCTCGGTCGCTGCATCGGTCTTGGCTGTCGTCAAACGTACGGTCCAAAGCAGGGGATCCGCGGAGAACAGGGAGCGAGGCCCTGGCTGCGCTCCGGTGTTGCGCAGCCAGGGCCTCGCATGGCAGATACACGCGCTACGGTCTACGTATCAAGGGCAGCCAGGTTCTGAATGCCACGGTGACCGTGGCCGTATCCGTGTCGTCGACCAGGTTTATGGGCCCAGCATTGTAGGAGGTCCAGGTCGCCGTGTTCACCGTCGTCTCGGTGATCAAGGCCGTATGGGTGACAAAGACGCTGGCATTGGGCATCAGGCTAACGGGTAGCTCTTTAAAAAGCACCCCGATCTGACTATCCACCAGATCGTGTAGACCAAAGGTCGTCAGGCTCGTATTGGTCACCTCAAAGCAGTAGGTCACCGCCGTGTTCGGCCCCACGGTGATGCTGTCCGTCATAGCGCACACGGTCGGATCCAGGCCCACGGTCTTGGTAAGCGCGATTGACGGCGGTACAACGGTGACCGTGGCACTATCCGTGGCCTCGACCAGATCCGTTGGACCCGGATTATAGGCCGTCCAAGTCGCTGTGTTCACCGTCGTCTCGGTGATCAAAGCCGTATGGGTGATAAAGACGCTGGCATTGGGCATCAGGCTAACGGGTAGCCCTTCAAAAAGCACCCCGATCTGACTATCCACCAGATCGTGCAGCCCGAGCGTCACCTCGCCTGTGTTCCTCACCTCAAAGCAGTAGGTCACGGGCGTGTATGGCCCTACGGCGATCTCGTCCGTCGTAGCGCACATCGCCGGATCCAGGCCCACAGTCTTGCGCAAGAGCAGAGGCGGAAGGGTCACCGGCTCGATGAACCGAGTGCTACCCTCGTACTTTGTTTCTACCAGAGCGCCATTCCGCGTGATCTCGTGCACGCCGCCGGTGGTGGATACCAGCAGGTTGCCGTTGGGCAGCTCATAGATGCCACGATACGAGCTGACGCCCGGAGTATCATACACGCCCACCAACGCGCCCGTCGAGGAAAGCTCGACAATGCCGGTCTGGGTCCCGCTGAAATTCGCCACCAGGACATTTCCGTTGGCCGCTTCCAGGATCTGCTGCGGAAAGCTGATGATGGACGCCAGTTCATCGATAAAAGCGCCCGTCTCCAGGGCATAGCGGAGAATCTGGTTGCTGTTGATGCTACTCACGAGCCAATCGGTATCAACCCTGCGATACACATCAAAGGGCGAGGCGAGCCCGCCGAGGGCGTTGAGAACAAAGTTGCCCAAAAAGTTCCCATCGGTGTCAAACTCGGCGATGGCATCCGCATTGAAACCGGCGCCCACCGTGACCAGCAGATTGCCATTCGGGCGCAGCGCCATGCCACGGATGTTTTGCATGATAGCAGAGTTGGCGCCGCCCGCGGGAGCGAACACCCCCAGATAGGAGCCATTTGCAGCGTACTGATGGACCACATTTCGTGTCTGGTCCGACACCAGGATCTGGCCATCCGGCCCCGAAATGGCGTGAATCACCGTACCCGTCGCATCATCATCCAGGGTGATAAAGCTCGGATCAATGAGGTCGCCGGTGGTCGCGTCAAACACCATGATAACCATGGCGGCACTATCAGGGATCAGGAGCGCCTGACCGGCCTGGGCCAGGGCAACCGCCTGGGCGCGGGCCTCCGGATCGGCTGCCAGAGCCACAGGTTCACGCGGCGCCTCACACAGGTATACCTGATAGACCTCATCCAGAAAACAGTCGTCGGAGAACGGCTCCAACGTGGCCAGATAACCGGTGGCTTCGCTGATCCACTCGAGATCAATGACGGTCGGCTCGGCCTGTACGGGCGCCAGGGACCGGGCGGTGAGGCCAAGCGCCACTACGAGGATCAGGATGGCAAGAGCAAACATCGTGCGCTTCATCGCGACATCTCCTTTTCACTCTGCAGAACACACCGCAACAGCATCCGGAGTAGCGATCTTGCCACGCCTGATCCATAGATCAG
>SKRJ01000006.1 GCA_007118555.1 Anaerolineae bacterium
GGACGTGTGCATCGGCATGCCGGTGGAGATGGTCACCCGCAAGATGCGGGAGGAGAGCGATCAGGGGCTCATCGAGTATGGCTACAAGTTCCGGCCCTGCATGGAGCGCGCCGAGGCCTAAGCCGCCATCCCTGCCCGACGAACTGTCCGAGCCGACAGGTCACGAGAGCCACGCGCCGGTTGACACGTACGCTGCCGAGCTTGTGCGTACGCATCAATCGGCGCGTGTGGTTCCCCGATATGTCGGTCAAGAGCCCTCTGTAGACGTTGCACAGCCCGTCATCTCCTCTATAATGTGCATACGTCGCACATTGCCCAGGAGAAAGGCACCATGTCCCAAGCCAGCCCGGTCGCCACGCAACGTCGCCACGCCCTGCGCACCATCCCCGGCCTGTATGCCACCCAACCCGGCATCCAGATCGGCTCCCAGTTCGCCGCCACGGCCACCGACGAGGACCTGCAGTTTGCCCAGCAGTTGGGCGTCGAGTGGGCCATGGTCAACGTCGATGACCCCGAGCAGCACTCGGTCGAGGGCTATCGCGCCCTGCGCGAGCGCTTTACGGCCTATGGGATCGAGATCTATCGTCTGGCCGATCATCGCTGCCACAACATGACCGCCGTCACCCTGGGGCTGCCCGGGCGCGACGAGCAGATCGCCCGTTACCTCCAGTACATTCGCAACCTGGGCGCGGCGGGGATCCGCTACTCGACCTATGCCCACATGGCCAACGGCATCTGGTCGTCAGAGCGCGAGCCGATCCGCGGCGGCGCCATGTCGCGCGCCTTTCGCCTGGAGGGGTCGCCGGTGGGGTCATGGGCCGGCGAGCAGTGGCAGGGCGAGATCACCCATGGCCGCGTGTACGACAAGGACGAGCTGTGGGACAATTTCAACTATTTCATCCAGCAGGTGGTGCCCGTCGCGGAAGAAGCGGGTGTCTATATCGGCATTCACCCCGACGATCCGCCGGTGCACGCCCTGGGCGGCATTTCGCGCAGCCTCTTTGGGTCGTTCGAAGGCTATCGCCAGGCCATCGACATGGCCGACAGCGCCCACATCGGCATGTGCCTGTGCGTCGGTTGCTGGCTCGAGGGCGGTGACGCCATGGGCCGGGACGTGCTCGACACGATCCGCTACTTTGGGCGCCAGAAAAAGCTGTTCAAGATCCATCTGCGCAACGTCACAGCCCCCATGCCCGAGGGCTTTGTCGAGACCTTTCTCGATGATGGCTACATGGACATGCTGCAGGTGATCCGCGCCCTGGATGAGGTGGGCTTTGATGGCGCCATTATCTCGGACCATTTGCCCCAGATGGTGGGCGGGCGCCGCGCCGCTGAGGCCTACTCCATCGGGTACATGCGCGCCCTGGTGCACGCCGTGCAGAGTTAGGCGCCGGGATCGGGGAGCATGCCCTGCGAGAGCGCATAAAGATCGTGTGAGCGTCCTGTGGCGGGCGCCATGCAGACTTGCGCATGGTTCGGGCGACATGTATAATCACCCATCACAAGTAACGAGCCACCGATTACAGTGAGGACGGCCATACAGGAATGTCCACGCCCAGCACATCAAGAGAGACCATCGTCGTCCTGGATTTCGGGTCCCAATACACCCAGTTGATCCTGCGACGCGTCCGCGAGGCCCGCGTCTATGCCGAGATGCTCCCCTGGGACGCGTCTCAGGAGGAGCTCGATCGCCTGGACCCCAAGGGGATCATCCTCTCGGGCGGCCCCAACAGCGTCTATGATCAGGATGCCCCCTACCTGTCGCGCCATGTCCTGGAGCGCGGGGTCCCCATTCTGGGCATCTGCTATGGCATGCAGCTCTTTGCCCACCAGCTTGGCGGACGCGTGGCTCGCACGGCCCAGTGTGAGTACGGCCTGGCCGAGATCCATGTCGACGCGCCGGATGCCCCCCTCTTTCAGGGGCTCCCCGCGCACCAAAAGGTGTGGATGAGCCATGGAGACCGGATCGACGCCCTGCCCGATGGTTTTGTCGCCTGGGCGCAGTCGGACAACTCGCCCTATGCCGCCATCGCCGACGAGAGCCGGCGCCTGTACGGTCTCCAGTTCCATCCCGAGGTGGTCCACACCGAGCATGGTCCCGCGATCCTGGGGAGGTTCTGCCGGCGCATCTGCGGCTGCCAGGAAGAGTGGACGCCCAGCTCGTTCATCGAGGAAAGCATCGCCGACATCCGCGAGGCCGTGGGCTCGGGCCACGTGATCTGCGCCGTGTCGGGCGGCGTCGACTCGACGGTGGTGGCCACACTGGTGCAGCAAGCCGTCGGCAACCAGCTTACGGCCATTTATGTCAATACGGGTTTGATGCGCAAGAACGAGTCCGAGGAGACCATGGCCCGCCTGCGCGAGCAGTTGGGGCTGGACGTGGTCTATGCGGACGCCTCCGAGACATTTCTCGAGGCACTCGAGGGCATCACCGACCCCGAGCGCAAGCGCGTGATCATCGGCAACACCTTTATCGACGTGTTCGAGCAAGAGGTGCGCCGTGTGGGCCAGGTCGATTTTCTGGCCCAGGGCACCCTCTACCCCGACGTCATCGAGAGCGCGACCTCGGCGCAATCGGCGGTCAAGATCAAGACGCATCACAATGTCGGGGGCCTGCCCGAGGACATGCGCATGGAGCTGATCGAGCCGCTGCGCTACCTCTTCAAGGACGAGGTGCGCGAGGTGGGCCGCGCGCTGGGCGTCCCCGATGACATGGTGAACCGGCAGCCCTTCCCCGGGCCGGGACTCGCTGTGCGCATCCTGGGTGAGGTCACCCACGAGCGGGTCGCCACCCTGCAAGAGGCCGACGCCATCGTCCGGGAAGAGATCGCCCGCGCCGGACTGCAGGACGAGATCTGGCAGTACTTTTGCGTGCTGACGCCCCTCATGAGCGTGGGCGTGATGGGTGACAGCCGCACATACGCCAACGTGGCCGCCATCCGGGCCGTCACCAGCGAGGACGGCATGACCGCCGATTGGGCGCGCATCCCCTTTGACGTGCTGGCGCGCATGTCGAACCGCATTGTGAACGAGGTGCCCGGCGTGAACCGGGTGGTGTACGATATCAGCAGCAAGCCGCCCGCAACGATCGAGTGGGAGTGAGCCGCCGACCATTAGCCGCAGGTGAGGGGACCATGCCAAGAGCGCGAACAGGTGCAAGCAAGAGCCAGGGCGATCGAGTGATGCAGTTGCGACTGGTAGATGGCGCAATCCAGCCCCATGAGGAGTCCATGTGCGCTGTGGCGCCGCCTTCGCGGCGTGCCGCCTCCTCGCGAGGCCATCTTTACGTGCTCTTGAGTACCCCGGGGCCGCAGACCATGCCGCGCACCCTGTGCGAAGAGGTGCTGGAGACGGTGGGCAATGTCTATTACGAGACCGGCGGCAGCATCACCCGCGGCCTGCGTGACGCGATTCTGGCCGCCAACGAGCATCTCTTTGGCTACAATGTGCGCGTCGCCGACGATCAGCGCCTGTCGGTGGGCCTCTGTTGCGCCGTCATACGAGACACCGATCTCTACGTCGGGCAGATGGGGCCCGCCCTTGCGGTGGTGGTGCGCGAGGGCGGCGTCCGGCGCTACCCCGCCCACTCGGCGTGGGCGCAGACCGATGAACCGATCGGCTCGCAGCTCAACCGCGAGCCGCCCCTGCGGCTGCGCCGCGACGCCGAGCCGAGCCTGTATCACACACAGTATGGCCCGACCGACGGTCTGCTGCTGACCTCGGCCCATCTCTTACGGCAGGCGAGCGACGCCCAGATTGCGGCTGCTCTGACGCAGGGCTCACAGGACAGTTTTGCCGCCAGCCTGAGCCAGTTGGCGGACGGTCAGAGCGCAACCGCCCTGGCCCTTGCGCCCGCTTCCCCGCCCAGCGGCTTGCCCGTGGCGCCCGACGAGGCCCAGACGACAAGAGCCGCGTCCGGTGAGGCGGACACGCAAGATGCCGTCCTTGACAGCCTGCCCTCTCGCGCAGACGCCCGTGATCTGTCGCTGCACCCCGTCGAGCCCTCTACGGGGCCAGAGACGCCCGAACCCGAGTCCGAGCCCGATTACCTGGAAGATGAGAGCCTCTACGAAGAGACCATCGAGGTAGAGACGACGTCCGCCGTAGAGGATGACAAGGCAGCAGCGGTCTCCGAGGGCTGGCACAACGGATCGGAATCCCACGGGAGCCCAGAGGAGCCGACGGACAATGATGCCAACATCGAACGCCCGGCCACCGAGACGAGGCGACCGAGTCCGGCGTTGGGCGATGTGGCCGAGACGGTGAGCAAGAGCGCGCGCCGGTTCCGCCGTGGCACCGAGGATGTGCTCCTCAATGTGCTGCCCACCGATGTGCCGGAGCGGCCCGACGTACCCGACGCCGCCGAGCCGATACCGATGGGGGCCAAGGCCCTGGTGCTGGTGGCCATGGTCATTCCCCTCATCGTGCTCTTTTCCGTGGTCATGACGCGCATCCAGTACGATCGCGCCCGCGAGTACCAGTACGGGAACGCGATTCTGCAGGCCCAGTATCTGTATGACCAGGCCGCGCGCCAGCCTGATAGCCAGGTCGAGCGCCAGGAGTTGTACCGCGCCCTGGATGCCATCGAGCAGGGCCTGTCCATCGCGCCTGACGATCAGGATCTGCGGGATCTGCGCCGGCGCGCCCTCCATCGCATCGACCAGCTCGAGGGCGTGATCCCCATCTACTCGTTCGCGCGCCTCTACTATTTCGAGGATGACGCCGTCTCGCGCACCGACTCGTCCCGCATCGTGATCAACGGCAAGGACGTCATGGTCCTGAACCGGGGCAGCAACCTGCTGTACCGGTTCTTCCTGAACGATCCGGGCGACGCCCTGCAGCCCGTCGAGGCCAACCCGGTGATCGTCCGCGAGGGCGACACCTTTGATGGCGTCACCGTCACAGACCTGATCGACGTGACCTGGATGGCCAGCGAGGGCAGCCAGACCCTGGCGCGCTTTATGGCGCTGGACCGCAACGGGACCCTCTTGAGCTATGATCCCCGTCGGGGCATGCGCGCCCAGCCGGTGGGCAACTCGGACATGTGGCTCAACCCCCAGGCCATCGCCAGCTACTATGGCAATCTCTACGTGCTGGACCCGCTGTTGGGTCGCCTGCTCAAGTATCTGCCCAGCAACAACGAGTATGTGCGGCCGCCCCTCGACTATCTCGACGCCGCCCTGGGCATCGATCTGACGGGCGCCGTGGATCTGGCCATCGACGGCAGCGTCTATATCCTGTACGCCGATGGAACCATTAACAAGTTCCACAACGGCGTGCCCGTGGAATTCCCCATGCGCGGCTTTTACGGCACCATGCGGAGCCCTGTGGCCATTCACGTGAGCGGCGCCCAGAACCCGGACGCCGAGGGCTATGTGTATGTCGCCGACACCGGCAACAAGCGCGTGCTCCAGTTCACCAAGGATGGCATCTTTTTGCGGCAGTTCCGGGCCGTGGACTCGGAGCCCTTTATGGAGCGCCTGCGCGGTATCTATGTGGACGAGGCCGAGCGGCGCATGTATCTGATCAGCGGCCAACATTTCGTGCTGTGCACCCTACCACCCTTGGAGCGTTGAGGCAGTAACCTATAATGATAGACATATTGGCTATTGAGAGTTCCTGCGACGAGACCGCCGCGGCCGTCATCCGTGAGGGACGCGACATCCTGTCGAACGTGGTGGCCTCGCAGGTCGAGCTGCACCGCAAATACGGGGGCGTCTTTCCCGAGGCGGCCTCCCGGCAACACATTCGCGATATTGCCCCCACCATCCGGCAGGCCATGGAGGTCGCCGAGCGGGAATGGGACGATCTCGCCGCCATCGCCGTGGTCAACGGGCCCGGGCTGGCCGGTTCGCTCCTGGTGGGCGTGAACGCGGCCAAGGCGCTGGCCGCCGCACGTGGCCTGCCCCTTTTGGGCGTCAACCATATGGAGGGCCACATCTATGCCAACTGGCTCGCCTGTGATGGCGGCCCCGACACCCCGCCGCCCTTTCCCCTCGTCTGCCTGATCGTGTCGGGCGGGCATACCGACCTGGTGGTCATGCACGAGCACCTGCGATACGAGCGCCTGGGGCAGACCGTCGATGACGCCGCAGGTGAGGCGTTCGACAAGGTGGCGCGGCTGCTCGACCTGGGCTATCCGGGTGGCCCTGCCATCCAGCGCGCCGCCGCCGAGGGCGACCCGCAGGCATACGCCTTTCCCCGCGCGCTCAGCGTCGGCCCGTACGACTTTTCCTTTAGCGGCCTCAAGACGGCGGTGCTGCGCCTGGTGCAGGACATGCGGCGCGAGCAGGGCCAGGAGGTCGAGGCGCATGGCCAGTCCTTTGCCGACGCCAGCCTGGCTCCGACCGGGATCGAGCTGCCGGTCGCCGATATCGCCGCCAGCTTTCAGGCTGCGCTGGTGGATGCCCTGGTCGCCAAGACGGTGCAGGCGGTGGAGCAGTTTGACGCGGCGGAGGTGCTCGTGGCCGGGGGCGTGGCCGCCAACCAGCTCTTGCGGGAGACCCTCGCCGAGAGATCGCCCAAGCCGGTGCGCTTTCCACCCATCCGCTACTGCACCGACAACGCCGCCATGATCGGCGCCGCCGCTTACTACCAGTATCTGGACGGCTATCGCTCCGACCTGGATCTGGACGTAGTGCCCAACCTGTCCATCGTCTAGGGTTGCGCCGATGCCGCCAATATTTGACCGCATCTATGCCACCGTCGCTCGCATCCCGTCGGGGCGCGTCGCAACCTATGGCGACATTGCGCTGCATCTGGGCATGCCCCAGGGCGCGCGCACCGTGGGTTGGGCCATGCGCAAGTGCCCCCACGGCCTGCCGTGGCACCGGGTGATCAACGCCCAGGGCAAGAGCAGCCTGCGCGGCGAGGCACGGGAACGGCAGTACGCCCTGCTCGCAAAAGAGGGCGTCGGCGCCGGGATCGGCGGGCGCATCGACCTGGAGCAGTATCGTTGGCAGGAGATCTGATGAGCCCCGA
>SKRJ01000344.1 GCA_007118555.1 Anaerolineae bacterium
GGAATCAGCCGGATGGCTTTTCTGTACGATATTGCCCCCGAAGCGGATCGCCCCACCTATTTCGGCCTGAGCAACACGGCGTTGGGGCCCCTGTACTTTTTGCCGACCCTGGGCGGCATCCTGGTGGCCAGCGTGGGCTATGCGTCGGTCTTTATCGCCGCGGCGCTCTTTTCGCTGGCGGGCTACCTGGTCTCGCTGCGCATCCGGCCGGCTGCGCCTCAGCGTCAGGGCTAGCGTCGCGGGTCCGCCGTGGTACCCGCTCGGTCTCGCAGATGGCGCGCCACCATGCCGATCAGGGAGCCAACGCACACCAGGAGGAGGAGCCCGCCCAGTACAATCGCGGCGTGAGCCACGATCTGGCGCCACTGGTAGTGGCGATGGGCGATGGTGAGCTCGCGCTCCTGGCCCCAACCCACCAGCCAGCTCATGGTGGGCAGCGAGGAGGGCTCCTCAAAGCGCACGTGGTACGACCAGTAGCTGGAGGAGGAGAGGTTCTCCCAGATCTGGCGCTGTTCCCGCAGGGCCAGCGCGGTAAGCTGCTGCTCGAGCCGGTCTCGCTCCTCGTCGCCCTCTCCACTGCTGACCTCTACCAGCCGCCAGGTGGTGTACTCGGCCTGCTCGTTGCGCAGCGCCTCCAGTGGCGCAAAGAGGGGCGTCTCCTGATAGGTGTACAGGTCCATCCATGGGTTGCGCATCACGGTGGGAGCGGCCAGTGCGTTCGCCCAGGGCGCGGCGATGAGGGCATGGATCAGGTCGGGCTCGGCACCGCCGAGCTGGACGATGGCCTGCGCCGCTCGCTCGAGTTGGGCGAGGCTCTGGTACGACACCTCCAGCTCCAGGTCGGCCCAGGGTGCGTCCTCACCCTCGCTCTCGCCCTGATGCAGGCTGGCGTCGGCGGCGCCGAGGTCGTCCAGGGCCTCGGTGAGCTGCTGCAGCCGGGCCAGAGTGTCGTCGGCCAAGGGTGGATAGAGATACAATCGGTACGAGACGGAGCGTTGCGCGTCGGTGAGCATGATCTGGGTGTGTGCGGCGGTGATGGGCGGCGCATAGCGGTAGAGGGCGTCCTGAATGCGGGGCGAGAGGACGTCCGAGGCACGGACCAACGCCTCGACGACGCGCCCCTTGGAGGCCAGATGCACGGCCCAATCCAGCATGATCTCTTCGAGGGTCATGGCGTCCCCGATCACGCCATCGGTCGAGTGCTCGGCGGCCAGCCCGATATAGTGCAGAGCTTTTTCCGGGTTCCCCTCCTGACGGGTCTGCTGCGCCAGATACACATAGATCTCGGCCAACTGCCGGCGGATGGTCGCATCCTGTGCCCCGGCCTCGAGTGCATCCACAAGGGCCTCGGCGGCCAGCAGGCGATAGTTGCGCTCCAGCTCGGGCAGGGCGCCCGCCCGCTCCAGGTAGAGCTCGGCCAGGGCCAGGCGGGGCCCGGGCGACGGATCCTGGCGGATGGCTTGCTGCACCTCGCCCAGGATACGCGGATAGGGATCGGGATAGGGGGCGTCCAGCCGCTCGGCCTCGGCGCCCAGGTCGCGATAGAGCGCGGCCAGCGCCAGATGATCGCCGTCACTGCGTAGGGTCTCGGCCTGCGCCCAGGTGGTGGGCGACACCAGCCAGACCTGGAAGGGCTCTAGCGCCGGCGGCTCCTCATACTCCCAGTGCAGCGTGCGCCCGTCAAAGCCGTCCACAGGGGGCTCCATGACGAGGAGAGCGTCCTCTGGGACATCCCGGGGCAGGCGTAGCTCGACGCGGGCGCTGGTCATGGGGCCCCAGGCCTCGAGACCTGTGGCATCCCATTGCCAGAGGAGCAGGTGCTGGCCATCGAGGGGCAGGGTATAGCGCACACGAACGACGATCGCTCCCTCAGAGCCCAATCGCAGCGCCCAGGCGTTCGGCCCGGCGGCCGACGCGCCCGATTCGGGCGTCATGCTGACGTTGACGGGACTGTCACCCGCGCCCTGAATGGCGACGCCCACCTCGGCGCCCTTGAGGCGATCGCGGTTCTTGAGGTGATAGATCTGCTCCACCTCGAACGCGCAACGATCCTCGGGGCAGACCAGGGACACATTGACGTTCAAGGCGGACAGTTCGACAAAGCCCCGGGGTGTGCTGGGGACGAGAAGCACGGAGGGGGTCATTTCGGCCATGGCAGTGGTGGGCATACAGAGGAACTGGCCGATGGCCAGGGTGGCCACCACTGCCATGACGGCGAACCATGTCAGACAGCGATTCTTCATATACGCCTTTGATGATGACCCGGCCAAGTACGCCGGGTGTCGATCAGTCAACGAGCTTGTTCTGTAGCGCCAGGGCTACGGCTTCGGTGCGGCTTGATACACGGAACTTGGACAGAATGCTGCTGATGTGAAACTTGACGGTAGAGAGGCTGATGAACAGTTCCTGAGCGATCTCTTTGTTGGTCTTGCCAGCCACCATCAGCGTCAATACCTCGCGCTCTCGCTCTGTGAGATTGCTGGCCGGCTCCTGCGCGGGCGATGCGTTGGGTAGCAGAGCCTTGGTGGCCTCGGGAGAGAGCGTTGGATATCCCCTGTGGGCGCTATGGATTGCCTCTTGGAGCTCCTCGGGAGCGATGTCCTTGAGCAGGTAGCCGATGGCGCCTGCCTCGAGGGCTTGTCTGACAAGATCCTGGTCGCCAAAGCTGCTCAACGCGAGAATATGAACCTCAGGTGACTGCTCACGGATGGCGCGGGTCGCCTCGACGCCGTTCATGCCCGGCATCACGAGGTCCATGAGGATCACATCCGGTCTGAGCTTACGGTAGCACGCCAGGGCCTCCCGCCCATCACACGCCTCGCCCACCAACTCGAGGCTCTCGCATATCGACAGAAAGGCACTCAGACCGCTACGCACGACAGCATGATCGTCCACAAGCATTACGCGAATGGTCCCCGAGTGTGTCATCCCAGAATTCCAAGTGAAATGATGTGAACGTGCCCGAATCCTGCGAAATCTTAGCATAGGGCGGGCTACTTGGCAAGCTTGCCAAGCCCCATACTCTCTATCACGACTGGTGCAGGGCGCCTGGAAGCAACCTGGCTCGGCAAAAGAACGTAGTGTATGGTAGAATCCGGCAGACTTTTCGTTGGTGATGCTATTGCAAGGAGGGCTGGCAGGTGAACGAATCGAGGACGAGGCTATTGCTGGGCCTGGGGCTCTTGCTCCTGGGCATCCTGTTCCTGCTGCAGAATCTCGGTGTGCTTGAGAACTTGGCCGCGCTGGTATGGTTTTTTGTCTTTGCGATTGCGGGGCTTGTGTTTCTCGGCGTGTATGTGTCGAATCGACAGCATTGGTGGGCGATCATACCGGGGTTTGCTCTCTTGGGCATCGGGCTGCTCATCGGCCTATCGACGCTCTTTCCGGCATGGGGGGGCGTCTATGGCGGCGCCATCTTTATGGGAGCCCTGGCCGCGGCGTTCCTGATCATCTTTGCCCTGCATCGGGAGAACTGGTGGGCCCTCATCCCCGGGGGTGTGCTGCTGACCATCGCAGTTGTGATCGTGGCCGACCAGGTCTTCACAGGCGATCTGGCGGGGGCCATCATGATGCTGGGCTTGGCGGCGACCTTTGCGATACTCTCGGTGATCCGGACCCCCGAGGGACGCATGAGCTGGGCCCTGATCCCGGCGGGCGTGTTGCTCGTCATCGGACTGATCATCCTGCTGCCCACGCTGGCATGGATGGTCTGGGTCTTTGCCCTGCTGATGATCTTGGCAGGTGGCTATCTGATTTTCAGGAGCCTGCCCCGCGCCGAGTAAGGCGGAGCGGCCTCGGCGCGCAATGGCTTGACGGGCCGGGCCCGGCAGCGGATAATGGTCCTGTAGCCGGGCCACGCCTTTTCATGTCAGGAGGTCTCTATGGCCACCAGGTTGATCGGAATCCTCACCTCGGGCGGCGACAGTCCCGGGTTGAATGCTGCCATTCGCGCCGTGGGCAAGGCTGCCCACTCGTACGATATCGAGTTGATCGGTTTTCTCAACGGCTTTCAGGGCCTGGTCAGAGACCAATATGTGCGTCTGGATATGTCGCGCCTCTCGGGGATTCTGACGGTGGGCGGCACGATTCTGGGCACCAGCCGCGACAAGCCTCACCGGATGCCGGTGGGCGAGGGCAAAGAAATGGACATGACGCCCATGGCGGTGGATACCTACCACCAGCATCACCTGGATTGCCTGGTGTGCCTGGGCGGCGGCGGCACCCTCAAGAACGCCTACCGGTTGGCCCAAGAGGGGCTGAACGTCATCACGCTGCCCAAGACCATCGACAACGATGTGGCGGGCACCGATGTGACCTTTGGCTTTGATACCGCCATGACCATTGCGACAGAGGCCATCGACAGGCTGCATACCACCGCCGACAGCCACCATCGCGTCATCATCGTCGAGATCATGGGGCACAACACCGGCTGGCTGACCCTGGGCGCGGGCGTGGCTGGCGGCGCCGACGTGATCTTGATCCCCGAGATCCCCTATCAGGTAGAGAGCGTCGTGCGGGCTCTGCGGGATCGCTATCGTCAGGGCAAGAGGTTCAGCATCGTGGCCATCGCCGAGGGGGCTATCTGCGCCAACGAGTGCGATGTCGAGGAGAACGATTCCGAGTTGCTCACGGCCAGCGTGCGTCTGTCTCGCGCCGTCGGCGAGCGCACCCATCTCGAGTCGCGGGTGACTGTGCTGGGCCATCTGCAGCGTGGGGGCACGCCCACCAGCGCCGACCGGTTGCTTGCCACGCGCCTGGGCACCTACTGCGCCGAGCTGATCCACGAGGGCAAGGGCGGCGTCATGGTCGCGCTGCGGGGCGAGGAATGCGTCGCCGTCCCGATGGAGGAGGTGGCCGGCCAGCGCAAGGAGGTACCGACCGATCATCCCTGGATCAAGAGCGCCCGGCTGGTGGGCACGGCCTTTGGTGACGAATAGACAGGCATCGTTGCACAGAGCGCTCTGACGCCTAGAGCATGGTCTCCTCGTCGCTCTGGGCGGCGTCGGCGCGGCTCTCCGCGTCCCAATCCACGTCCTCACCGATGGTGTGCGTCTTGCGCCACTCCTCAAAGTCCGCCACGATCTCGGGCGTCCACTGGGTGTCCATCTGGCTGGAAGTATAGATCCCCTGGCGCAGGCGGGTGTGCGAGAACACCTCGCGCAGGTGCGTGCGCTCGGCGTGATCGAGCACCTCTTGCGCCAGGTGGGGAGGCACGAACAGCACCCCGGTGTAGGAACCGATCACAATGTCCCCGGGCATACAGGTGGCGTCGCCGATGCGACAGGGGGCATTGAACCCGGTCAGGGTCACATTGCGGATGGGGGTGGGATCGATGCCCTTGCAAAAGGTAGAGAACTCGGGAATCTCGAGGATCTGCTGGGCGTCGCGTATGCCGCCATAGATCACCTGCCCGACACCGGTGCGCGTCGCGATGGCAGTGGACAGGTTGGCCCCGGAGAAGGTGCCGTTGTACACCTTGCCGAACAGGTCGATCACCGGCACATCGTCCTTTTGCAGGGTCTCGATCACCCACGAGTTCATGGCGCCGATGCGCCCCTCCTGCTCGTGGCCATAGTTCATCAGGTGATCGTGCAGATCGGGGCGGTGGGGGACAAAGGTCGCCGTCACGGCGCGCCCCACCATGACGCGGTCCGGCCTGAGGTTGATCCAGTTGCCCTCGAACTGGCGCTCGTATCCGTGGGACCAGAGCACCGACCAGGCCTCCTCGGTCGTGATCTTGAGGCGACGCATCCGCGCGAGGATCTCGTCCGAGACCCGGGGGCGGCCATCGGGAAACCTGTCGCCCTCCCAGAGCGGTGTCAGTTCGATGATCTCCTCGCGGTTGTTGTACTTCACGGCGGCTCTCCTTGGCGTGTGGCGTGTAGCGACAATGGCGGTAGCATAGCCGGGGCGGAGAGAGGGTGTCAAGCAGCAGGAGATCGGCCAGCCTGAGAGCATCCTCCGCCAGAGGCGCTACCGGGGCAGGAGCCAGCGCTCGCCGATGGCGTCCAGCGTGCCGTCCGCCTCCCATTCGCCAAGGGCGGCATCGATCTCGCGCAGCAAACGGGGCGAGTCGGGACGCACAGCAATCACAAAGGGCTCGTCGGTCAGAGGCTCGCCCGCGATGCGCAGGGGCTGGGTCGACACAAGGCCCAACGCGCTGACCCGATCGCTCAGTAGGGCGGCCGCATCGCCAGCGACGACGGCCTCGGCCGCCTCGTGCAACTCGCGGAACGGTTGCACCTCCAGGCCTAACGCCCGGTCACGATCGAGGGTGCGCGCCAACTGGTGTGCGGTGGCCCCCAGCTCGACGGCGACGGTCGCGCCGCTCAGGTCGGCGACGGAAGCAAAGCTCTGCGCCGTCTCGGGCACGAGCATCACCTGGCCGGCGGCGAAATAGGAGCTAGAATAGAGCACGTCGCGGGTGAGCATCCGGTCATAGGGAAGGGCCGAGAGGAGCATGTCGACCCGTCCTGTGTACAGGACGTCATACAGCCCAGCAAAGTGCACGTTGACGAACTCGACCTCGACGCCCCAGCGTTGGGCCAGCCGTCGGCCGAGATCGACATCGAGCCCGTAAAAGGCGCCTGCTTCGTCGACCCACGCAAAGGGTGGATAGCTGGCATCCATCCCGATCCGCACGACGCCCCGCGCCTGCATACGGTCCCAGGTATCCTGTCGCGCTTGCGTCGCGCGCATCTGGGCGTACGCCAGGCCGACGGCCAGCGCCGCCAGGAGGCAGAGGGCCACGACGAGTGTTCGGCTGCGACCGAGCCTCATGGCGCCTCCTCGAGATAGGTAAAGGGACGCCCCAGGGCATAGTTTGCCAGCTCGACATAAATGGGCTTGGGGACAAAGTCTGTGCTCACAAAGGCGTAATAGTCCTGGTAGGTGCGCTGCTCCCACGGATAGCGAAAGACC